>OMRJ01000136.1 GCA_900313475.1 uncultured Eubacteriales bacterium
CCCGGATACGCATTTGGCAAAAGAAGCCGGACTCAGGCTTGGTATTCGTGGCAGCATCGCTGTCAACGAGCGGATGGAAACCTCCGTACCGGACATCTACGCTGTGGGCGATGCTGTGGAGGTAACCCATTTCGTGACCGACCAGAAAACGCTGATCTCGCTGGCGGGGCCTGCCAACAAGCAGGGGCGCATTGCCGCTGACAATATCTGCGGCGGAAACAGCCGTTTTCACGGCTCTCAGGGCTCGTCTGTTCTGAAGCTGTTTGGCTTGACAGCAGCCTCCACGGGAATCAATGAAAAGGCAGCGCAGGCAGCAGGGATCACTTACGACAAAGTCGTATTGTTCCCAGCATCCCACGCCACCTATTATCCCGGCGCACAGTCTATGGCAATGAAGGTACTATATGAAAAAGAAAGCTTGCGGCTGCTGGGTGCACAGAGCGTTGGCGGCGACGGTGTGGACAAGCGCATTGATGTACTGGCAACGGCCATTCGCGCAAAAATGACCGCTTTGGAACTGACGGAGCTTGATCTTTCCTATGCGCCGCCCTATTCCTCCGCCAAGGATCCGGTAAACATGGCCGGTTTTATGATCGAGGATTTGGAGCGCGGAAAAGTGCGGCAGTTTCATTGGAATGATGTGGAGGACTTGCCTTGCGATGGCAGTGCGACGCTGCTGGATGTCCGTACGGAAGGCGAATATCGGCGTGGGCACTTGAATGGATTCCGCAATATTCCGCTGGACGATCTGCGGGAGCATTTGGACGAGTTAGACCGGGACAAGCCTATCTATGTGAATTGCCAGACTGGGCTTCGCAGTTATCTGGCCTGCCGGCTTTTGACGCAGTACGGTTTCTCTTGTTCCCATCTCTCCGGCGGATACAGCTTTTATCAGGTTGTAACACAAGAGCGGCAGACAGCGCAGAGCGCCTATCCCTGCGGAATGGAGAAGCTATGAGTGAAAATCTATTTGGTTTGACGGTTGCGGCAGATAAAGGCTTGGATGATTTGCAGTGCCAGCGCCTTTTAAGCGAAAATCGCAGGTATCAGGAAGTCATGCTGCAATACCGATGTGCGCTGAAAGCACTTGAAAGCAGGTTGGAAACTCTGAACGAAGAGTTTTCATTGCAGCATGACCGCAATCCGATAGAAAGTATGAAAAGCCGCTTGAAGTCGCCGTCCAGCATTATGAATAATACTTCTTATCTCGCATGTTGCAACCTCCTTTGAGTTTCTATCACAATTGTACTTAAAGGCATCAAAAGAGTCGAATGTACCGCTATAAACAGAAAAAGGGCAAGAAAAAAGAGAGAAGCGTAAAAACCTCTCTCTATTCTCCTGCCCTTCACAATGCTCGCACCTTTAAGTTACTGTCCTTAAGGGTACGATGCATTTTACAGCACTTTTTTTTGCGCCTTTTTACAGCCAGCCGCGCATCCGCTAAAAAATTTTAAGAAAATCGCGGCAGACGCAAAAAAATTTCAAAATAACAGTTGACAAACCGTAACGGCAGGTATATTATATCAATAGAACAGTTGAATAAATGTTCAAGTGTTCACAGTATCACATCGGAGGAATAAACGTGAACGAGATACTTTACACCAATGCAGAGGCTCCCGTATGCATTGAACATGAGCATCACATAGACGAAGAAAAAATTAAAAAAACACTGCCGGACGAAGAAGATCTCATCGATCTGGCGGAGCTTTTCAAAATCTTCGGCGATTCCACCCGCGTTAAAATCCTGTATCTTTTGTTTGAAAGCGAAATGTGCGTGTGCGACATCGCGGACATTTTGGGAATGACGGTTTCCGCGATATCGCATCAGCTGCGCATTCTCAAAAACGCAAAGCTGGTTTCATTCAGAAAAGACGGCAAAAGCGTGTTCTATTCGCTTGCCGACGAGCACGTAAGCCTGATACTCGAAAAGGGAATGGAACACATCTGCGAATAATTTATTCAAATTAAGAAAGGAAGCAATTATTATGAAAAAATCATTCAGAGTAGAAGATCTTGACTGCGCAAACTGCGCACGCGAGCTTGAAGAAGCCCTCGCGGGAATCCCCGGCGTAAACAAAGCAACCGTAAGCTTTATGGCACAAAAAGTAATGCTTGACATCGACGAATCAATAGCCGATACCGTAGAAAAAACAGCCGTTAAGGTTGCGAAAAAAGAAGTCCCCGAATGCACTCTCGTTTTTTAATATAAAACAAAGCCGAAAGGGTGAGCCGTTATGACAAAAAAACAGAAAAAACTGCTTACACGCGTAATAATCGGCTGCGTGCTTTTTGCAGCGGTATATATCACACAAAAGCTGTCAGACCTGAATCAATATATCTATCTTGCGATGTATCTTGTCCCCTACTTTGTAACGGGATGGGATGTCCTCTATAAATGCGTAAAAGGCATCATACGCGGCGATTTTCTTGACGAGGCGTTCCTGATGAGTCTCGCGACCGTCGGCGCACTTATCATCGGCGATTATCCCGAATCGGTGTTTGTCATGGTGTTCTATCAGGTCGGCGAGCTGTTTCAAAGTCTGGCTGTGGAACGCAGCCGCAGATCGATTTCGGCGCTTATGGACATTCGTCCCGACTCGGCTACGGTTCTCCGTGACGGCGTTGAGGAGGAAATGCTGCCCGAAGAAGTGTGTCCCGGCGACACGATAGTAGTCCGCCCCGGCGAAAAAATCCCCGTTGACGGCTCCGTGCTCGACGGCACATCGGCGCTCGACACAAAGGCGCTTACGGGCGAATCGGTCCCGATGGACGTAAAACCCGGCGACAAAGTCGTGAGCGGCAGCATAAACATGAGCGGAATTCTCAAAATAACGGCTGAAAAGTCATACGGCGAATCATCCGTTGCTAAAATTCTTGAACTTGTAGAAAATTCGTCGCTCAATAAGGCAAAAAGCGAGAATTTTATAACTAAATTTGCAAAATACTACACTCCCGCAGTCGTTATCGGCGCACTGATACTTGCAACAATTCCGTCGATAATCACAAAAGACCCCAAAACATGGATATCGCGCGCACTTATCTTCCTCGTTGTGTCCTGCCCGTGCGCACTCGTAATATCGGTGCCGCTGTCATTCTTCGGCGGAATCGGCGGTGCCTCCGCAAAGGGTATACTTATAAAGGGCGCGAACTTTCTTGAAGCTCTGAACAACACTCAGACAGTCGTTTTCGACAAAACCGGAACGCTTACCACCGGCACGTTCACTGTGACGGAGGTTCTCCCCTCCAACGGTTTTACAAAAGAGACACTGCTCAAATATTCTTCCTCAGCGGAATATTATTCAAACCATCCGATTGCCGTTTCGCTTAAAGCGGCAGCATCCGGCAGCGCATCGGAACCGCAGGATACAAAAGAGATTTCGGGCTTCGGCATCGATGCCTCGGTTGACGGTAAACGTGTGCTGTGCGGCAATCATAAGCTTATGGATTCAAACGGCATTAAATATGAGCGGCTGTCAAAAGGCGGCACGGTAGTTTACACGGCGGTCGACGGCGTATATGCAGGTGCCGCGGTAATCGAAGACACTGTAAAACCGACCTCCGCGGAAGCGCTCCGCGCACTCAAAGCGGAGGGCGTTACAAAAACGGTTATGCTCACGGGCGACAGAAAAGAAGCCGCCGAGGCAGTAAACGCAAAGCTCGGATTGAGCGAAATTCACTATGAACTTCTCCCCGAAGACAAAGTCAGGGTCATGGACGGCATATGCAAGTCCAAAGACAAAAAGAGCACCGTTGTTTTCGTCGGCGACGGAATAAACGACGCCCCCGTTCTCACGCGTGCCGATGTGGGTATAGCAATGGGAGCACTCGGCAGCGACGCGGCGATTGAAGCTGCGGACATGGTAATAATGGACGATGACCCTGCAAAAATTGCAACTGCGATAAAAATTTCAAGAAAAACCAGACGCATTGTCACCGAAAATGTCGTATTTGCCCTCTCGGTAAAGTTCGCTGTTCTCATTCTTGCCGCGTTCGGACTCACGAACATGTGGATAGGCGTGCTTGCGGATGTAGGCGTTGCAGTGCTCGCGATACTCAACGCAATGCGCAATCTGAAAGTAAAATAAGCCATCGGTTTTCCTCTTTTTCATTTGAGGCGGACGGACCTGCTGCCGTTCGCTTCTTTTTATTTAACGTTTTCGCTGTATTCTTGTTTAACGTTTTCGCGGTATTCTTGACATTGCCGCGGTTTTGTGACAAAATATATTTACCGACACAGGAGGCGCATTTATGAAAGACTATTTAAAAATGCTTAAAGCTCTTATTTTTGTTTTTTTGGCGGTACAGATCGTTCAAACCGTATTATCTCACAAAAAGAGAACGGAAGAACAATCGCAGGAGCTGCCGCATGTGACAACGGACAGGCTCTCGATCACGCCGATGTGCGGCGCGGAGCTTTCGGCGCTTATCGAAGAAACCGATAAAACAGACAAAGAAACGGCGGATGCCTACAGAGACATGCTAAACGGCGCAACCGAAAACCCCGACAAATTCCTTTGGTACACCGCATGGAAAATCACCTCGAAGGAAAGCGGCGAGATGATAGGCGATCTGTGCTTTAAGGGTATGCCCGAAAACAGACAGCCGGAAATAGGCTACGGAATAATCGAAAAATTCCGCTGCAACGGCTACGCGACGGAAGCGGTATACGCCATGTGCAAATGGGCGCTCGATATGCAGAACGCGGCGGCGGTGGAAGCCGAAACCGCACCTGAAAACGAAGCGTCGCAGCGAGTGCTCACAAAGGTCGGTTTTATTCCGACGGGTGAAAGCGGCAAGGAAGGTCCGCGCTTTATTCTGAAAAAAACCACCGCATGTAAAAATTAAAGCCCGGTTTATATTGATATATTAAATATAATTTAAGGAAATATATTGCAGTTTTGTCACTTGAAAAAGACGAAATTCGGTGATATCATAATGTTAATTTGAATAATAATCAGCAAAGAACACTGCTGAAAGGGAAAGAATATGAAACACAAAAAAATAATCGCGTTTGCAACCGCTCTCACACTTGTTTTAGGCTTTTCCGCCTGTAAGCGTGGCAAAAACGGAGATGAAACCACCGTGCGGGAATCGACTGCAGTCGAAGAATCGACAACAAGCGAGGAAACGACCGCAGAAACGACAACCGAAACCGAATCCACGACCGAACCCGAAAAGAAATTCGTTTTTAACGATGGCAAGGCAAGGGTCATAGGCGAAATGTCCTCCGAAATATACGGCAAAATGAAGCTGTATTTTCAGGACGGTAAAATAGCAATAAAGGACGAGTTCGGCGATCTCAAATTCGTGCTTGACGCAGAGGGCTATTCCCCCTCCGCCGAGGAGGACGGCATACAACTTACAGCGGAAGATATGAACTTCGACGGCTACACCGATTTCCGCCTTCCGTCATCGCTCGGCAGCGTCAATTCGTTCTACTACTGCTGGCTCTGGGACATGAGTGCAAAAACCTTCAAATACTACCCTCCTCTGTCGGCTATATGTTCCCCCGTATTCAACAAAAACACAAAAGAGATAGTGTCAACGAACCGCTCCTCCGCGGCAAGATATGACGTAACTACATACAAATGGATCGACGGTCAGCTGTCGGTGCAGAAGCACGAGCTTGTAACCGCCGATGAAAACATCACTTCAACGGGTGCGGAAATAGCCGAGAACAACACGGTTGAAATATCCAACGGAATGTTTATAGGCTTTATTACGCTCTACGGAAATCCCGGCTCACAGTGCCGCTGGATTCCGATAGTGGAGGATGAAGGCATTGTGGATGTGCTGTCGCAGACATATGATGATGCAACCGCAAAGACAATGATATGCTTTCAGGCGCACGGCGTAGGCACAACAACCGCCGTCGTCCGCTTTGCACTCGACAGAAACAGCGACTATATCAGCGAACGGGTGTTCAATATCACGGCAGACGACGACCTTCATATTAAAATCACAGAAATAGAATAAAAAAACAACCGATGCGTTTCACATTGCTCCATGTGATCGCATCGGTTTTTTTCGAAATATCTCTCTTTTTGTTCTTTGACCGACAATAAGTTCCGTTTGCCGTCACTTGCCTGCATAACAGACGGCATTTTCGCAAATGCCGTCCGCAAACCGTCAGCGGTTAAACAATTCTCGGCTGCGCTGCACTGCGTTTACCGGATTCACATAAACACCGCCGCAATGCCGCACCTTACGGCTTTAACATACGGCTTATTCCCTTTATCGCAGCCGCGCAAAAAATATCGATGCCGGCTGCGGTTTTTTTATTTTGTTTCGGGAATATACTGATATGTAACGTCGTCAAACTGATACGTAATGTCGTTTTCATCGCCGATGCCGGACTTATAGTAGTTCACACGCTCCATGTCAAACGACCCGTCGGGCGACACGGTTATCACGGTGCAGCCGCGCTGCGAGCCTTCTTTTGAAATGCCGGGATAGGCGAGATAGTCTATGCTCAGGTCATATGAAAGCCGAATCCCCTTATATTCAAGACTTAAACTGTTATAGTGATCGTGTCCGCAGAAAAATCCCTGCGTCGAGCCAAGCTCCAGCGCCGTTTCAAAAAGGTTGTCATCGTGAAGCGGACAGTAGATAAGTCCCTTTGTCTCGCCTATAAAGCCGTCAATATATTTGACATCTTCGGTATCTTTGAAGCCGTTTTCCGAGAACTCCGTAAATGCGGTCTTATACTCTCCCGTGGGGATATGCATGAATATAAGCGACTTCGGAACATCTGCACCGAGTGCCTTGTTTTTTTCGGTAAGAGCTTCAATGTTTTCCTTGTACCACGCAATCTGATCCTCGTGCACATTATCATATTTCCACTGTATACCAAAATAATCGCCGTCGGTATACGTATTGGAATCAATGCAGACAAGCGCCTGCGTCACAACGTTCTTCGAATTTTTGACGAGAATTATGTTATTGCCCGCGCCGTAAATATCCTCAGGGCCTTTTTCAAAAAGACATCTCGAATACTTTTCGTCGAGATACAGCTCCGACAGCTTATCGCGCGAATAATAGCTGTAAGCCTCGGTATCATGGTTGCCGTAGACAATAGTCCAGTAACAGCCAAGCGTATTCATAAGCTCCGCAAATTCAAGCGCCCCTGTCTTATTGTTAAAGGTGCCCGCCTGAAACGGAACGGGATAAGACACGTCACCCGTAACAATTACAAGATCCGGCTTCTCTTTCTGCAGGAGCGACGCCACGGTACCCATGGCAAGTCGATCCTTGTGATAGCTCATCCAACCGCCGCCGATATGCACGTCCGTCAACTGAACTATGCGCAGATCACTATCGGTCGTAAAGGTCCAATAGCCGTCGCTGTCCTTTTCGGCTGTCAAACGGTCGGCAGGATAGTCGACAGGCTCAAAGGACGAGGCGAATTTGAGCTGACTTGCCCGCATGAAAGTGTTAACGGCGGCTGTGACAGCGGCAATGCCCGCGATCACTCCGAGAGCACTGAAAATAACTTTAAGAGCTTTTTTGCCCTTTGACTTCTTTTTTGCGGATACCTTAACGGCCGCCGCAGATGATGTTTCAGACATTTTTTTCTCCTGACAAAAAACCGATGTGTTATGAAACGGTTAACACTGTTTCCCTTTCATTTTAACACATCGGTTCCGTTAATTACAATAGCTTTTCGACTTTTGATAAATATTGCCGTTTTTTTTCATTGAAGCATGCGCCTTTCCGCAGTCTCAGCCGAGATACCGTTATTCGGTTCTCAAAGCTTCAACAGGGTCTTTCTTTGCTGCGAGTGACGAAGGAATCAGTCCCGCAATGAATGTAAGGAACACGCTTATCGCAACGAGAACGACAGCGGCAAGGAACGGGAGCGACGCGGCGGCACCGGTCTGCGTAAACTTTTGCAGCAGGAAGTTTATAGGTATTTCGAGCACAAGCGTCGTCAATATACCTATGATACCCGCCGCCAAACCGATTGTAACGGTTTCGGCGTTGAACACGCTCGAAATATCCTTCTTTGATGCGCCGATCGAGCGAAGAATACCGATTTCTTTCGTTCTTTCAAGCACCGAAATATAGGTAATAATGCCTATCATTATCGACGAAACAACAAGCGAAATGGCAACGAACGCAACGAGAACGTAAGTAACGATATTAAGAATATTTGTGATCGAGCTCATGAGCATACCGATGTAGTCGGTGAGTGTTACGGTGTACCCCTTGTGCCCCTGTTCGGTAACCTGCTCATTGTAGTAATTTACAAGATCGTCGAGTTGGTCTTTGTCTTCAAAGCTCTTTGTGTAGAGATAAATCGAGGTTGGGCTGTCCTCTTGCGAATAACCGATGGAAGAAA
>OMRJ01000097.1 GCA_900313475.1 uncultured Eubacteriales bacterium
ACATTGACGGCGATGTTTACTTTAAAACGGCTTACAAAGAGCATAATCTTGTCCGTTGCCGTTCACAGTTTGCACTCGTTGCGGATATTGAGAAAAAATTCGATGAAATGAAAAAAATAACCGCAGATGCCTATAAAGAAATCTGCGGAAAAGATATTGAAATACAGTAAAAAATTTAATATCGGCTATCCGACCCGCACCGGAAAAAGGCGGATTCGGCAGAAGTTTTTCTTATCTTCCGCAGCCGCAGGACGGTGTAAAACCGTCATTATCGGCGGAGTTTGTCTGTGCTGCGGTTTTCTCGTTGGGCGGGAAAAATTCGGATACCGGGAAGCGGATCTTGCGGAATGAATCGCAGGGGCTTTCGGTGTCGCAGGAGCATTCCTTTGACGGCATACAGAAATCGTATGCGGGAATAAGCATCTGTACATCTCTTTCAAGCTGTACTATTGAGAACACGCCTATTGTTACACGGACTGCTTTGTTTGTGCTTTGCGGACCGAAATTACCGTTGAAAGCACGGCGTATTCCTGCGGGAATACAGTTTTCCGCGTCCGGAATATTGTTGCAGCAGTCGCAGGGACGGCAAATACGTGCGTCGAGACAGAGCGGCTCTGCAACCTGAACTTTGACTCGCGGATTTGTCGAGGTCGCGGGGAACTGCATGTCGATTTCGCTCGAATACTCCGATGAAAAAACCTTTACGCTGCCCTCACTGCCGTAAAGGATGCATTTTTTGGAGAAAACACACAGTCCGTATACGGTTTGCGGGGGTGAGGACGGAGAAGTGTAAGCATCAAGTGCTACCATGAAGAAGAATGTTATGTCAACAGAATAATATCCTCTGTTGAAAGGAACTTTTTCGATTTCCGTAAATACATTTATTACCTCGCAGCCTCTGCATCTTACGGTTGAGGCTGCATCAATCTGCGCCTGTGCGGCATCGGTGAAATAAACTCTTAAGTCGCTTAAGCAGTCTTTGTCGGCGCAAGAGTCATAAACACGCGGTGTGTCGATACACACGGCTTCGTTTATTTGTCTTTGGCATCCGTTGCCGCCGACGGCATTACTCTGAATAATATCCGGCATAAAAATCCTCCTGTGAAAAATGAATGTGAAATCCGAAAACTTCATTACATAATACGTTCGGCGGCAAAAAAAGTTCCGGAATCGGGCGGTTTTTATGTTTTTAACCGTTTACTTTCTTATTTAATATTGTTAAAATAGTATTAGATAAAAATTACGGAGCTGATAACAAAATGGATAATTATGTTTTCCGTGATATAAGCGTTGCGGATAAATGCTTCAATCCGTTTATAAATCTGATCCTTAGGGTTCGCGGCAGCAAAAAACTATTTTCATCATCCGAAAACGCCGAAAAATATCTTGTGAAGATAAACGGAAGAAGAGAAAGTATTGAGCTTCACGGAAAATTCAGATCACGGATACATGAGTTTTATTGCGGTTCAATGCAATGCTTTTCTTTTCGTCGGGTTTCATGCAGTGAAAAAACGGTAATTTATCTTCCGGGCGGGGCGTTTGTGCGTCAGCCGTCATCGCTGCACTTTAAATTTGCCGACAGGCTTTGTCAAGCCGCACGATGTGAAGTTATTGTCTGTGTTTATCCCAAAATTCCCGAACACCGCTGCAGTGAAACACTGAGTGCGGTTGCGGATCTCTACAGCGATCTTTTGCATACGCATTCTCCCGATGATATTACCGTTTGCGGTGATTCTGCCGGCGGAACCGTCGCCGTTCTTCTTCCCGATTATTTTTACGCAAAATCTCTGCCGATATTTTCAAGGATGATTCTTTTCAGTCCGATGCTTACTGTTTCGCCTCAAACTAAAGATGTTGCCGAGATTGAACATGTCGATCCGATGCTGTCTGTCGACGGATTGGCTTATTTCGCAGAAAAGTGGTGCGGAGAGCGAAGCGACCGAAATGACCCGGAACGGGTGTCTCTTGACAATTTTCCGAAGACCTTTTTTTTCTGCGGCGAAAAAGATATTCTAACATTTTATTCCGAAAAATTTGCCGGGAGGATGAAAGAAGCCGAAAAGAATTATGAACTCCGTTTTTTTAAAGGAATGTACCACGTTTTTCCTCTTTATCCGTTAAAAGCTTCACGTGAAGTTTTTTCGTATGTATGCCGGCTGACAAGTGAATAAAAGAAGAAAGTCCGAGAGAGAAAACAGATTTCCCTTTCGGACTTGTTATATGTTTGTTCTGATGTTTACGCTTTCTTTTTTTTGCCGTTGATCTTGTGAATTACAAGAAGCGTGCCGAGCATAAGAACTATTGCGACAGGCAGCACTATGTGCCAGTTCGGAACAAAACCAGCGATAACATATGATATAAACGAAACACAGGCAACTGTCAATACATAGGGGAGCTGTGTGCTTACATGGTTCAGATGGTCACACTGTGCACCGGCTGACGCCATGATTGTGGTGTCGGAGATGGGGGAGCAGTGGTCACCGCAGACGGCGCCTGCCATGCATGCCGAAATCGCAACGATAGTTATGGGTTCACCCGCAGTGAATACACTTAAAACTATAGGAATAAGTATTCCGAAAGTGCCCCATGATGTTCCCGTAGCAAATGAAAGTCCTACGGCAATCGCGAAAATAATTGCGGGAAGGAACTTTTCAAATGAACCTGCCGTGTTTTCGATAAGCTGAGAAATAAAAATCTTTGCACCGAGTGAATCGGTCATCGCCTTTAGAGTCCATGCACAGCAGAGTATCATTATCGCGGGAACCATTGCCTTGAAGCCCTCGGGAAGTCCGTTCATAATGTCGCCGAATTTCATAATGCGTCTGCTCAGGAAGTAGATAACGGTTATTATCATGGCGAAAAACGCGCCGAGCGCAAGACCGACAGAAGCATCGGAGTTTGAAAACGCATTGATAAAGCTTTCCCCGCTGAAAAATCCTCCGGAATAGATCATGCCGATAACACAGCAAATGATGAGAACGATAATGGGAAAAACAAGATCAATGACTTTGCCCTTGGGGTTTGGTTCGTCTTCCTGTTCACACGCATGCTCTCCTGTGGTAAAGATATCGCCGTTGTTTACCGCATTGAATTCATGCTTTGCCATAGGACCGTAGTCGAGGTTTGTAAACGCAAGGAAAAACATCATAAGAATTGTAAGAAGTGCGTAAAAATTATACGGGATCGCGCTGACAAAAAGACTGATTCCGTTTTCGGCGCCTGCGCCGCGGGCAAATCCGGCGACTGCAGCCGCCCACGATGAAATGGGAGCTATGATACATACCGGAGCGGCGGTAGCGTCGATGAGATAAGAGAGCTTTGCTCTGGATATTTTGTGACCGTCACAAACGGGGCGCATAACGGAACCGACCGTAAGACAGTTAAAATAGTCATCGATAAATATAAGTATTCCGAGCACAACCGTTGCACACTGTGCGCCGACCCTTGACTTTATATGCTTCTGTGCCCATCTGCCGAATGCCGCGGAACCGCCCGCTTTGTTCATGATGGCAACAAGAGCACCGAGAAGAACGAGGAAAATAAGAATACCGACATTGTATGAATCCGCAATATTGGATACAAAACCGTCAAGCACGACATGGGTAAGAGTTTTTTCAAAATTCCCTCCCGCATAAATCACACCGCCGACGATAATTCCGATAACAAGGGATGAATAAACCTCTTTTGTGATAAGAGCAAGCGCAATAGCGATTATCGGAGGGAGAAGCGCAAGAAATGTTGCATAAGCCTTGACGGATTCTCTGACTTTTGCTATTGCCGCGGTTATGTGCGATTTGAATTCAGGGTCATTTTCAAGATTTCCCGCATAATCGTCAACGTAAGCCTGTGCGGATTCGCTGTACGACAGATCATAATCAACTGCTTCTTCTCCTTCACCTACAGTGAAAACAGCGGAAGAAACATCGGCGTTTGTGCCGGATGTGCTGTCGCCGTCGGAAATTTCGGCGGTGAGAAGAACGGTATCTTTGCCGGTGTCGGTAACCTCCGGGGAAGCAAGTGAAAATACGGAACCGAGAATGAAGGTAATAATACACATTACCATAACGGCATAGTATTTTTTGCGTGTTTTTTTATACATGGGAAATCCTCCTCGCCGAGCGAAAAACGAACGGCTTTATTAAAACACACAATATTATATTTGATGAAATTGCATTTGTCAACAAAAGATTTGAATATTTATTCGCAAACTATGCTTGTTTACGACAGTATTGGTGCTTGAAATAAAAAGCTCGTTTTGGTATAATGCTTTAGGTGGTCCGGCAGTCGGACGGAATAGGAGAGCCAAAATGAATAAGTTATATTTCAAATACGGTGTTATGGGTTCAAGCAAGACCGCGCAGGCGCTTATGACAAAGTTCAATTATGAGGAAAAAGGGTCAAAAGTCTGGCTCATTAAACCCGCAACCGACGTTCGTGACGGTCTGCAGCTTCTTCGTTCGCGGATTGGTCTTGAAGCAAATGCGTTTGTTGTTCCGCCGGAAATGGATCTTAAGGAGATGTTTTCCGTTCTTCAGATGGACGGAGCGGTTTACGATGTTATTATTGCGGACGAAGCACAGTTTTTTACCGAAAAACAGATATGGCAGCTTCGCGAGATCGTTTCGGAATATAATATACCCGTGATGTGCTTCGGGCTTCGCACAGACTTTCGGTGCAGACTTTTTCCCGGAAGCAAAGCGCTTTTTCAGGTGGCAGATGACATCGTGGAAATAAAATCGGTTTGTAACTGCGGTCACAAGGCGATGGTTAACGCACGGTTCGATGAAAACGGAAAGGTGACGTTTGACGGTCCTCAGGTTGCTCTCGGCGGGAACGACAGATATGAAAGCATGTGCTGGACATGCTGGCGAAAAGCTTTGCGTGAGAACGGCTTTACTGCTATAGAGATCGGTTGAAAGACTTTTGCGTGTCCGTTGTTGTATAAAAACAGAATATGCATTTAAGATACTGTTGACTGCGCGGCGGGAGCTGTCGCGGTCGGCTTCGGAAAACGTTTTTCCTGCGCCGGTGCCGAATGCATACATATTCTGAGACGGCGGAAAACGCTTTAAATGAAA
>OMRJ01000215.1 GCA_900313475.1 uncultured Eubacteriales bacterium
AAGTTGTTCAAAACGGAAAAACCTACACCCGCGCAGAAATTCTCAGTCCCGAAAAACGCGCTGCGGAGCTTGCGCGCATAACATTCGGTTCTGAGTTTACGGATGTGCAGCTATCATCCGGCGAACAGATGATAGAGGAAGCAATGCGGCAAAAGCAAAAAATAAAGAAGCCGTAACAGTGTTGCCGTTTCGCATCGGCAATGGACAAAGGTACAAGTATTTGCGCCGATAACACTGTTTTTTGTGATTTGTTTTGTCGTGCGATTGCAATAAACGGAAGCATCCTGTATAATGAAACTATAAAAAACAGAGAGAGGATAAAAAATGATTGCAGTAATAAAAACGGTAATTTCCGTATTTATGGCGGTGACATGTTTCTTTACATCGGGTTTTTTCGGCAAGTATGCCGGGAAGATTTCTCCCGTTGACAAGGATAACGTTCGCCTTTCGTTTGCGACAATCTCCGACTCGCATCTTACCGATTCGAAGCTTCGCGCGGCAATGCTCGAACTCGGTTTTTATGACATGGAGAATGCCGAAACTCCGCTTGACGCACTTGTTTTTGTCGGCGACAATACCGATCACGGCTATGTTGAACAGTATGAACTGCTCAAGGAAACCGCGGCGAAATATACGCCCGCCAAACAGATGCTTATGGCTGTGGGCAACCATGACACATGGACGGAGGACGAAAACGGAGAAGACAGTCCCGCGCTTACAAAAGAGTATTTTCTTAAATATGTAAACGAGATAACGGGCAGAGATATCTCCGAGCTTTATTATACGGCAGAAATCAACGGCTACACATTTATCATGCTCGGCAGTGAGTCCACTCACACCGACGCTTATATCAGTCCCGCGCAGCTTCAGTGGCTCGATGCCGAAATGGCAAAAGCAGCTGGCAAGGGCAAACCCGTTTTTGTCGTCAGCCATTGGCCTATAAACGGTTCTCACGGACTTCCCGGAACATGGGGGGACAAAGACCCCGAGCCGGATGACGGCGGGTTCGGCGATCAGTCCGATGATATCGAAAACATTCTGAAAAAATACGACGATGTTTTCCTTATAAGCGGTCACATCCATTCAGGTTTTACCGCTCCCGGACAGAAGAATGTATACGGTTATTTAAGCGTTGAATCCGACGGCAATTTTCATTCCGTCAACCTCCCGTCGTACATGTATATGTCCACTCGCGGCAGAGTTTCAAACGGAACGGGATATGTTATTGAAGTATATGACGATGAAGTGCTTATCCGTGCGAGAAGCTATTCCGCAGGTGTATGGTACACGCTCTATGATTATGAGATACCGTTGAGCACCGCCGAAGGCAATCCCGGAAGACTTGACGGCGGAAAGATTTGCTGATAATAAAACGCGTGTTCGCCGCATTCGGCATATGAAAAAAATAAGACTGTATTTCGCAGCATGTTTTGGAAACAAATGCATTGCGAGGTACAGTTTTTGTTTGTACGGACAGAATGTATTTTTGAAAACAAAAGTGACAGTGTCGACTTTTTTTGACCGAAAACTCAGGTATGGATTGACATACATGCTCTTAAACATTAAAATAATATGTATCATTATATAAACAGTGCATATTTTGCAACGGGAGAGAAAAAATGAAAAAGAAAACCGCACAAACATCTCCGGCGCTTCGTCACCCGAATGCCATCGGCATTAAAGAGGGGTTAGGCTATATGTTCGGCGACATAGGTAATCTTTTGGTGCTTACGTTTATTTCAACGTTCCTCAAGGTGTTTTATACCGATTCTTTGTTTTCGGGATTTATGACAGATGAAGCGGCACGTGAACGTGTGATGAACGATATTACGGTGCTGTTTCTCGTAACAAGGCTATGGGATGCGATAAACGACCCGCTGTGGGGACTTATTGTTGATGCGCGGCGTCCGACAAAAGAGGGCAAATTCCGTCCTTACATCAAGGTTGTTGCGATACCTCTTGCGGTGTCATGCATTTTGTGTTTCATGAATTTGCATAAAGTAATAGATAACTATGTCGTTTTGCTTATTTTTGCCTATATTTCATACACGGCTTTCGGTATGCTTTACACGGGAATGAATATTCCCTACGGGTCATTGGCTTCCGTTATTACCGATGATCCCAAAGGCAGGACTCTGCTTTCCACTTTCCGCTCCGTAGGCGGAGGCGTCGGCGGTGCTCCGGTGCAGCTTGTCGGTCAGCTTATAATTTATAAAAAAACGC
>OMRJ01000103.1 GCA_900313475.1 uncultured Eubacteriales bacterium
CGCGACGACTTCATAACAAAAAAACGCGGATTTAACGCCGGCGTGGACGACTACATGACAAAACCCGTCGAACTTGACGAGCTGCTGCTGCGTATCGGTGCACTGCTTAGACGCGCAAAAATAGTCAGCTCAAAAAACCTGACGGTCGGCGCGTTTACAATGGACGCGGACGCATATACCGCTACGCTCGGCGACATGCCGGTGGCGCTTACGGTGCGTGAATTCAATATCCTGTATAAGCTGCTGTCCTACCCCGGCAAAACATTTACGCGATATCAGCTCATGGAGGAGTTTTGGAACGCCGAAAGCTCATCAGGCCCGCGTACGGTAGATGTGTATATGGCTAAAATACGCGAAAAGGTCGAGTCCTGCCCCGATTTTGAAATAACCACCGTTCGCGGGCTGGGCTACAAAGCGGTAATAAAAAATGAAACGTAAACAAAGAAGCAAACGTGTTAAGCGCGGCATTTTCGGCATAAAAAGCTATATTGTGGTTTTTCTGGGCGTTTTTTCGGGAACGGCGCTGTGTGTCTTTCTCATATTCAGAGGATTAAAACCGAATTTATCATTACTGCATATTGACAAAATGGAAATCTTAGGTGATATTTTTCTGATTTCGCTCGGTTACACGCTCATAGTGCTGATATATCGCGGTGTGACGATCGAAAACCCGACACGGCGTATTCTTGATGCGACCGAGCAAATCGGCAAAGGTGATTTTTCGGTAAACATCAAACCGATAAACAAAGGCGGAAGCACGAACGAATACGATGTTATAATCGACAACCTCAACAAGATGGTAACGGAGCTGGGAACGATTGAAACCATGCGGACGGATTTTGTCGCCAATGTATCACACGAACTGAAAACACCCCTCTCCGTGGTGCAGAATTACTGTATTCTGCTGCAAAACCCCGACATAACGGGCGAGGAACGCACACAGTATGTAAAAAGCATAACGGAAGCGACAAAGCGCCTTACTGAGCTGATAAACAACATTCTTAAGCTGAACAAGCTTGAAAATCAACAGATTTTCCCCGAGTTTTCAACCGTAAATCTCACGGAAAGCCTGTGCGAGAGCATACTGCTTTTTGAAAAGGAATGGGACAGCAGAAATATTGATTTGCAGACCGATATTCCCGACGATATTTTTCTGCGCGGCGACGGCGAGCTTTTGTCTTTGGTGTGGACAAACCTGCTCTCCAACGCGCTTAAGTTCACACCCGACGGCGGCACGGTGGCGGTGCGCGTTAAAGCATACCCGAAAAGCATCACTGTATCAGTATCCGACAGCGGCTGCGGCATTCCTCCGGAAGCTCTCCTTCATATTTTTGAAAAGTTTTATCAGGCTGATAAAAGCCATTCGTCGCAGGGCAACGGATTGGGACTTGCACTTGTTAAGCGCGTAGTCGATATTCACGGCGGAAAGATCGCCGTCAGCAGCAATCCCGTGCGGTATACCGACGACGGCTCACCCGACGACACCGTCGCGCACGGTACGACTTTTTCCGTAACACTGTTCAAAGGCTGATTTCACCGCAAAAGAAAAACACGGCATCGGCGATAATTCGTTTCGGTTTAAAAAGAATAATAAATTTACTGCATATATACAATTTTTTGCCATTTTGCTTAAAATGAAGCATATTTGTAAGGCGTATGTTCCGCCGACCTTAGAAAAAGTTTAAAAAATTTCGAAAAAACTCTTGACAAACGTTTTTTTCGGGTTTATGATAGGGACAAATCACAACCGATGAGGAAGAGTAAGTAGACGTTACTCCTTTTCACACAGAGAGCCGCCGAGGGTGGGAACGCGGCAGAAAAAATAGCGTCGAATGGGCTTCCGAGGGCAAGCGGAAAGAAAGCCGAGGCTTTCGAGTATGTAAGACGGAGTACGGTTCTCCGAAAACAAAAATCGGCATATGTCAGTATGCGCAGAGAGGACGCGAAAGCGTCAAGCAGGGTGGCACCGCAGGAATTATCTCCTGTCCCGGCAATTTTACAGCCGGGACGGGATTTTTTATATTTTCCGGCACCCGACGGAAAGGAAAGCGTTATGTTTATTCTGACAAAACGATGGCGATACCCTTCATGCACACTGAAATCGCAGCACATAAAGCATTTACACAATAATATTAATTTCAAATCAGGAAAGGAAAGTCAGTCATGAAAAACATAAAGAAAATTATTTCTCTTGTTATTGCAGCACTTATGCTTGCCGCACTCGCCTCCTGCAACGGCACCGGCACAGACAACACAACTTCTCCCGCAACGGGCACAGCCGATAACACATCAAAAACATATAAAGTAGGTATCTGCAACTACGTTGACGACGCCTCGCTCAATCAAATCGTGGCAAACATCAAATCACAGCTCGAAAAAATCGGCACGGAAAAGAACGTTAAATTCGATATTGAATACGACAACTGCAACGCCGACAAAAACGTGCTCTCGCAGATAATCACAAACTTTGTCGCGGAAAAGGTCGACCTCATGGTAGGCGTCGCGACACCGGTCGCTACGGCAATGCAGGCAGCGACAGCCGAAAACAAAATTCCCGTTGTTTTCTCCGCGGTATCCGATCCCATGTCCGTTGAGCTTGTATCCTCACTCGAAAAACCCGGCGCAAACATCACCGGCACATCGGATTTTCTCAATACCGATGCAATATTCGACATAATGTTCGCACAGAACCCCGACATAAAGACGGTCGGACTTCTCTACGACGTAGGTCAGGATTCCTCCGCGACACCCATCGCATCGGCAAAAGCATACCTTGACAAAAAAGGTGTGGCATACAAAGAATACACAGGTACAACGGTTGACGAAGTGAGACTTGCCGCGCAGTCCGCCGTACTCGACAAGGTTGATGCGGTCTTTACCCCCACCGACAACACGATAATGAAATCGGAGCTTTCGATATATGAGACTTTTGCGCAGGCGAAAATCCCGCACTACACGGGCGCGGACTCGTTCGCACTCAACGGCGCGTTCATGGGCTACGGTGTTGACTACGCAAACCTCGGCGTTGAAACCGCGAACATGGTTGCCGATATTCTCATAAACGGCAAAAATCCCGGCGACATCCCCGTTATGACCTTCGACAACGGCACTGCCACAGTAAACACCGACATCTGCAAGGAGCTTGGTCTTGACTATGACGCAGTTGCAAAAACATTTGCGCCCTTCTGCACAAAGGTTCAGCCCATTCAGACTGCGGAAGAATTTGAGAACTAAACAGGCGACAGTATATCTAAACAGGCGGTAGTATATGAACTTTTCGGTAATAGGAATGCTTGTGCAGACGGCACTTGAACTTGGACTTATAAGCTCACTGACAGTGCTCGCGCTGTATTTGAGCTACTCGATGCTGAACGTTTGCGACCTCTCCACCGACGGCTGCTTCACTCTCGGAGCCGCCGTCGGCGCGGTCGTTGCAATAAACGGACACCCTCTTTTGAGCATCCCCGCGGCAATGCTCGCAGGAATGCTTTCGGGGTTTATCACGGCGTTTTTACAGACGCGAATGGGCATAAACAGTCTGCTCGCGGGCATTATCGTAAATACGGGACTTTATTCGATTAACATTGCGATAATGGGAAACTCCGCCATTCTCAATATGAACAAGACACCGACCGTATTCGTCAAAATGCGTGATTTGCTCAAAGGCACGCCGTTTGACAGACAGACGACTCTTATCGTTGCGCTCATTGCCGTCATCCTCGTTGTTGTCTTCCTTTCGCTGTTTCTCAAAACAAAGCTCGGTCTTGCGATAAGAGCAACCGGTGACAACCCCGACATGGTGCGCTCCTCCTCCGTTAACCCCGTTTTCACAACTACAGTCGGACTTTGTATCGCAAACGCCTTCACGGCTCTTTCGGGCTGTCTGCTTGCGCAGTCGCAGAAATCCGTAAATATCGACATAGGCTCAGGCATGGTCACG
>OMRJ01000312.1 GCA_900313475.1 uncultured Eubacteriales bacterium
AATTCGCTTGTGATGTAAGGAACGTCTCCCCAGAATTCGGTGAGTACCCAGTAGTTGAATGCCCTGTAGAAATAGGCTTCGGCTGCGAACCTTTCGAGAACTTCGGGTTTCACGGATTTGGCGCGAGTGTAGTTGTTTAGGAAGTAGTTCGTACGTCCTATGCAATAGTAAGCATTCTTCCAAGCGCTGTTAAGCTGTGGAATATCTGTAGCGAGGTTACCTCCGCCGATGGTTCTCCACGCAGTGGTGACCGCCCACGGGTTACAGTCTGCCTGAATCTCTGTCTTGTTCAGCCAGTCCTTTCCCATAAATGAGCTCGTGAACGAGTAAGCTACGCTTCTTACGTGAGCTTCCGTCTGCCAAAAGTTGGCGTCTGTGAGTGTATCCTCCGGCATCCTATCCAGGAATTCGTCGTTACAGGATACTAATGCAGTGAGAGCTGCTATGATTGCTATATACTTTTTCATCGTCTGTTACTTAAAGAGAATGTCGATACCGAATACTACAGTCTTGATCTGAGGATAGTATCCTCCCTTCGAAACAGGGGTCTCAGGATCGTAAGACTTGAAAAATTTAGTGAATGTCAAGAGGTTGTCGCCTGATACATAGATTCTTGCCTTTTCCATTCTAATCTTTGACGCCATTCTTTTAGGAAGTGTGTATCCTAACTGGACGTTCTTGAGTCTCAGGTAAGACGCATCTTCGAGCCAGAATGTAGAGAATGTGTTCTGGTTAAATCCTGTGTTATAAGTGAGGCGAGGGTAGGATGCATTCGGATTAGGATTGCTTACGATGTTGAATCTATCCAAATGGCATTTCTGCGGATAGGCAGCCATGTCCTGAAGGGCGTGTCTTGCAGTTCCAGTTAGGTAACCGTCGCATTTGCCTACGCCCTGGAGTACGAAGCTGAAGTCTATTCCCTTGTAGCCGAATTCTCCCTTGAAGCTATAGGTATATCTAGGAATGTTGCTTCCTATGACTGTCTTGTCGTATTCAGGAGAGATACGTCCGTCAGGCTTGCCCTCAGGTCCGTCGAGGTCCTTGTATTTGATGTCACCCGGCTGGTATGTATTTCCGACTACTACCGGGATCTTAGGAAGGTTGTAGTTATTGTGCTCAGGGTCGTTGATCTTGAAGTCGTTTCCGACCATAAGTCCGTCTGCGATGTAGCCGTAGAATGCGTCGATAGGGTAGCCTACTTGGCGTATCTGGTTGCCGCTGAGGTCAGGAGCGTTGCCGCCGAGGCTGGTGATCTTGTTCTGGACGTCGGAAAGATTGGCCGATAAGCCATAGAAGAAGTCGCCGACCTGGTCTTTCCAGTGGATGTCGATTTCCCAACCCTTGTTGTTTACGGTTCCGGCGTTCTGCTCCGATGGTCTCGCACCGATCTGCGCAGGATAGTTGAGCTGAAGGAGGATGCCTTCGGTATCCTTTGTGTACCAGTCGAATGTGAATCCGAGCCTGTTCTGAAGCATCATCAAGTCGAAGCCGAAGTCAAGCATCGTGATGGTCTCCCAGGAAAGGTTAGGATTGGCCAGTCTGGACTGAACATAAGCGGTGGTAGGGTTAGCTCCGATGAGGGAGATGTTGTTATCGCTGCTGTCGAGAGCGTTGAGAACCGAGAGGTAAGGGTAGTTCGACGAACCTACGTACTGGTTACCGAGCTTACCCCAAGATGCTCTGATCTTAAGGTTGTCGATATATGTTCTGGTAGGTGCCATCCATTCTTCTTCCGAGATTCTCCAAGCGCCGGAGAACGATGGGAAGAGACCTCCTCTGTGGTCTTTGTGGAAACGTGAGGAAAGGTCGTAGCGAAGGTTCACTTCCAGAAGGTATCTTTCGTCGTAGTTATATGAAAGACGTCCGAATCCTGAGCGGATGGCCCAGCTGGAGTAGTTCGCGTCGTTACTCATAGTGGATGCGTCTCCGAGGTTCAGCGTAGGGTTGTGCTCCGTGAGCAGGTTATTACGGCTGGCTTCGAATTTATGATATTCGTTCCATTCCTGAGACATACCGGCTACACCTGCGAAGTTATGCTTTCCGAGGCTGAAGTCGAAGTTAGTCTGAAGGATGAGTGACTGCTGAAGGTCGCGGATATCTCTGTTCGTAAGAGAGTTAGGACTCTGCGCGATGTGTGTGGAACCGTCTTCCGGGTTAGTGAAGGTGATGGTCTTTCTAAGCACGTCCACGAATCCGTTTCGCGAGTTGACGTTATAGGTTCCCGTTATGTTCCAGCCCTTGAGAATGTCTACCTTTACTGTATTATGCAGGTTTATGGTTTCGTTAAGGGTGTTGACATGACCTCCGTCTACTAGTGTGGCTACAGGGTTAGTGTTACCTCCGCCGTATGCCCAACTGCCGTCTGTGTAGCGTATAGGGGCGTTCGGAGCGATTCGCATAGCCGTATAGATGGCACCGCCGCCACTTGACAGGGAATTCACAGGGGAGTTTACGTTACTGTTAACGTAGCTCACGTTAGTCGTGAAGTTCACGCGGTCGAGGATGGTGGTGTTCAACTTGATACGGAAGTTATGTCTCTTTTCTCCCGTAGTCGAGCCTACGGTAAGACCTTCCTGGTCGAAGTAGCGGTAAGTGGCCATATAACCCAGCTTGCCGGCCTTTCCGTTAATGCCAAGCGAGATGTTAGACTGAGGAGCGGTCTTTCTCATTACTGCGTTAACCCAGTCCGTATTAGCGAAGTAGTTAGGCGCTGAGCCTGTTCTTACTTTCTCGAAGTCGGCCTCTGACCAAGCGGCAGGAGTACCTACGTTCTGGCGGGCCTCATTATCCAATGTCATGAATTCGATGGCGTCGCACATCTCCGGAAGACAGGTAGGAGACTGAATGCCATAGTAAGCACCGAAGCTTATGGTCGGCTCCTGGGCTGCTGCCTTCGAAAGGGATTTGGTGGTGATGAGAAGTACGCCGTTAGCTGCGCGGGCTCCGTAGATGGCCGATGAAGCTGCATCCTTTAGAACTGACATAGACTCGATGTCGTCCGGGTTCAGCGTCGAGAGATCGCCTTCTACACCATCGATGAGAATCAGAGGATTGGCATTGCCAATCGTACCGATGCCTCGAACTCGGATGGTGGTCATCGATTCGCCCGGCTGACCGCTTGGGCTGACTACCGTAACGCCCGGGAGCATACCCTG
>OMRJ01000100.1 GCA_900313475.1 uncultured Eubacteriales bacterium
CTTGTAAACGCGCTCGCGACGCGCCGACTTGCTACCAACTTTTTTCGGTATCAAGCGGTTAGGTTAATTTCTTTTTTATAAACCAATCCCGCTGCCGATTGTTTTTGATTCATGCGGAGATTTTTCCGCTTGTAGGGAACGCACACCGGGCGTTCCGCGGTGGAAAACGCGGGCGAATGCCGTTCGGGCGGGCGACGGACAAATATAAAAACGACGAATATACTTTAAAACATGCAGCGCCCGTCCGTCGACGGGCGTTTCGTTATAATCGGGTGTTCCTCTCCGCGGTCGGCGCAGGTGCGCCGACCCTGCGATTCGGGCGGATGCGCCGCAAAACAAAACGGTGAAGCCGTCCTGCTTCACCGCATGTTTTTTTATTTAACTGCTTCTTTGAGTGCCGCGCCGGCCTTGAATCCGGGAACCTTGCAGGCTGCGACCGTAATCTTTTCACCTGTTCTGGGGTTGCGTGTCTCTTTTGCGGCTCTTTCGCGGACATCGAATGTGCCGAAGCCGATAAGCTGAACCTTATCGCCCTTCTTGAGAGCATCTGTAACTGCGTCGAAAACCGCTTTTGTAGCTGCCTCCGCATCTTTTTTTGAAAGTCCCGACTTCTCGGCTACTGCCGCAATAAGTTCTGTTTTGTTCATCTTTTTTCCTCCTGATTTATTCCAAAGCCGGCTGTTTCCGGCGTTTGTTCGTTTTTCTGCCGTCCGCTTTACTGTGCGGCGGTCTGTTTTTTTGCTTCATTCCAGAGCCTGTCCAGCTCCTCGGTCGGTGCCGACTTCATGTCGACGCCGTTTTCCTTCGCGAGACGCTCCGTAATTTTGAACCGCGCGGCGAACTTGTCCGTTGCCGCCGTGAGTGCTTCTTCACCGTCGACGTGTGCAAAACGGCAAACATTTACGCACGCAAAGAGCAAATCGCCGATTTCCTCCTCGGTGTGTCCTGCGTTGCCGCCGTGCAGTGCGTCCTTTACCTCGCCCGCTTCCTCATACACCTTGTCGAGTGCGCCCGAAATATCGTCCCAATCAAAGCCCGCCTTTGCGGCTTTGTGCTGAATCTTCTGCGCGCGCATAAGAGCGGGCAGCTCACGCGGTACGGATTCGATGCTTTCGGATACGCTTTTTTGCTTTTTGGTCTGCATTTTTATCGCGTCCCAGTTTGTCAGCACCTCGCCCGTGGAGGAAACTTCAACATTCCCGAACACGTGCGGATGGCGAACGATGAGCTTTTTGCATATCCCGTCGCAGACATCGTCAAACGTGAAAGCGCTCTCCTCCGTCGCCATCTGTGTGTGGAGCACTATCTGCAAAAGCACGTCGCCCAGCTCCTCGCGGAGCATTTCTGGGCTTTTTTTGTTTATTGCCTCCACAACCTCATACGTTTCTTCGATGAAATTTTTCCTGATGCTCTCGTGCGTCTGCTCTCTGTCCCACGGACATCCGCCCGGCGCGCGAAGCACGGCAATGATCTTAACAAGATCCGCCGCAGTGTATTTATCCTTAAACTCAAAATTGCTTACCGTAGGAATCACCGTCCTTTTGTAATTCGGAACCGACGCGGCGAATGTCGAAAAACAAGCCGATTTTTTCCGAAGCCGCATTCGGCACGCGATTGCGACGCGCGATTCGGCAGCAAAGCCGCGATGCGGCGAGAATTTGCATGCACGCGTTATTTTACCCTAAAAGTCCGTATTTTTCAAGTACTTTTACGATTTTTCTTCCTTTGGGAAGCATTATTATGTCTTCCCGTGACAGAGAACGTGTCGCAAAGAGGGAAAGCGCATAGCATACAACCGCGGCAAACACTGCGGCAAACACCGCTATATTGTTTGCGGAGAAAAATCCGCCGAGTCCCTGTTCGGGAATAACTTTTTTGTAAATACCGTTCACAGCCCATGCGGCGACGCCCGAAAGCACCGCGCAAAACAGCGGCTTTAAGAAGGTTACGCGCCAATCGTATTTGACATCTGCGGTTTTCGCGAGGGCGATAAGACCGTATGCGACCATGACGGTGTTGCATAGAATTGAGCCTATCGCCGCGCCCTGTATATTTACGGACGGAATGCTGACGAGCGCGAAATTCGACACAAGCTTCACCGCCGCGCCGATTGCCATTGCCTTTATCGGGACATCGGTTCTGTCCACGACCTGAAGCATGTTCGTTATCGGCTGCGTGAGCGCCAGAAAGACAACCGAAACGCCGTACATCATCAGGATAGGCGCAACGTAGGGCAGCGCGGGCGCGTTTATCTCGCTCGAGCCGTATATGAGATTTAAGAGGTCGGGAGCAAGCGCCGCCATGCCGCAGCCTGCCGGATAGGCAACAAGAAGCGTCAGACGTATGACCGACTGAATGCTCCTGTCCACGGCGTGAGCGTCACGGTTGACCCACGCACGGGTGAGAACGGGGATTGCGCTCAAGCCGAAGGTTATAGTAAAAGTGGGGACAATGTTTTTTATTTCGATTACGGTATCATATGCGCCGTAGAGATAGTCCTTGAAGTTGACAGCGGTTTCGGGAGTAAAGCCGCGCGCGGAGATTATGCCGGGGTACATCGCCGCCACCGTGTCGAAGTCTGTGGAGAGGACGTACATAAGGCGGTTCGGAATTACCCAGTTGTCAATTAAAGTTGTAATATTGAAGATAAGCGAACTGACGGCGATAGGCACCGCGAGCGCGACAAGCTGCTTTGCGAGAGCGCCGAACGGCTCCGCTTCGGGAGAATTGCGCAGCTCGCGCGTTGTTATCGAGCGGCGGTCAAAGCGGCGGCGCAGGACGAGATACAAAAGACCCATCAGCGAGCCGACCGTTACACCTGCGATTGCGGCGGCGGCAGCCCATGCCTGCTGCTTTTCGGTAATGATATCCTTAAAGTACGGGATTTCGTCCGCAAACGACGCGCCCGTACCGATAACGATGTTTATAAACAGCCAGCCGAATATCAGCTTGCCGCCGGCTTCAAACACCTGCGACACCGCAGAGGGCGTCATGCTGCCGAGTCCCTGATAATAGCCGCGGTAGCCGCTCATAACGCAGCAGAAAAACAGCGAAGGCGCAATGGCGATTATCGCAGGAACGGCATTCAGCACGCCGTCCGACACCGAGGACGCAAACGGTACGGACACGAGCACTATTACCGCCGTGCCTACCGCACCGAGGAATGAAAACAGCCACACGGACACCTTAAACAGCTTTTTGACGTCTTTATAGCAGCCCTGTGCCGCCTTTGCGGCAACCATCTTTGCGACGGCGGTGGGCAGCCCCGCGAGGGCGATGGAATAAACGGGCGTGTAGAGTGCGTAGGCTGTCGCGTAGTAGCTCTTGCCCTCCATGCCTATTTTGTAGGTGACGTATATTTTGAAAAATACACCGATAATTTTTACCGCTATTATCGCCGCAGACAGAATAAGCGCGCCGTTTATCAGCGACTGGTTCTTTTTCGCCATGCCGAGCCTCCCGTTTTATTTGCTTTCTTCGGTTATTCGCAGTCCGCTTTGAGCCTTGCGTTCAAGCAGCTCGCCGAACCTGTTAATATATTCATACGGATATTTGAAGTTATATATGCGCTCAACTTTTTCGCCGCCGAACGACGTGAGCTTTGTCACCGCACCGCCGCCGCATGCGACAACGGAGTGCAGCTCCTCCATCATGCAGATGTTGTAAAGGCTCTCCGTGCCCGGCTTGCACCAGCCGATGTTTTCGAGGTTGCCTACGCTCTTTGATTGGCGGTACATATAGTACGGCTCATATCCCGCGCCGGTGAGCAGTCCCTGCGCGAAATCGGTCATTCTCACCGTGTCGCGGCAGACGGAATCCGTCTCATGCTCCGTGACGAGCGAAGCCGAGCGCTTGAGCGCAAGCGTGTGCACCGTGATGTTTTCGGGCGCAAGCTCAACCGCCTTTTCGATGCTGCGGCAAAAGCTTTCGTATGTGTCGCCGGTAAGCCCCGCTATGAAATCCATGTTGATGCTGTCAAAGCCGATTTCCCTCGCAAGCAGATACTTTTCGACCGCGTCCGCGCCCGTGTGGGGTCTGCCGATGTTTTTGAGCACCTCGTCGGAGAAGGTCTGCGGATTGATGCTTATGCGCGTAACGCCCGCGTTTTTGAGCACCGTCAGCTTTTCGCGGTCGACCGTGTCGGGACGTCCCGCTTCAACCGTAAATTCACGCGCCGATTTCATGTCAAACGACGACGCGAGCGTGTCGGTTATCTTTTTCAAATCCTCTGCGGAGAATGAGGTGGGTGTGCCGCCGCCGACGTAGACGGTTTCAAGCCGCAGTCCCGCTTCGTTTGCAAGACGCGCGGAAAATTCGATTTCACGGCACAGCAGACGGACATAGTCGGGAATAAGCTTTTTCGCAGAGGCTATCGAGTGTGACACAAAAGAGCAGTAGGAGCAGCGCGTGGGACAGAACGGAATCGACACATAGAGCGAAAAGGAGTCGGGCGTGTTGAGCGAAACGGCGCGTTTCTGCGCGTTTGCGACCGACAGCGCAAGGCGCGATTTTGCGTCCGAAACAAGATATTCGTCACGGAATATTTCGAGCGCCTGTTCATCTCCCTTTTTGCAGGCAAGACGGCGCATGAGCTTTGACGGACGAACCCCTGTGAGAATGCCCCACGGCGGCACGGTTCCGGTAATCTCCGAGAACACGCGCACCATCGTTTTGGCAAGCTGCTTTTCGCCGTCGGGAATGCCCGCGTCCTCTTCGTGAGGCGGCAGTATAAAAGAATATTCCGCCGCTCTGCCGTCAATTTCGGCGCGGCAGTAATACTCCGTGCCGCCTGCCGACGGAGCTTCACGGGTGAAAACACGCCGCGTGTCACTGTCCCCGTCGGAGGGAGCCTGCGCGAAAGCTATCTTTTCAAGCGGAAAGAATATCCGCGTTATCTTTTCGCACTCATATAAATATGTATGTCCGTCTGTGTAGATTATCATAATATCAATTCGGTTTCCGTTTGTTTTGGTGATATCCCGCAAGAGGGAAGAAATCGCTTTGCGGAAATCAATAGTTTATTGTGTAAATGTGTAAATTTTTTTCGATAATATCATGTTACCCCGTCGACCGAACGAAAATCATCCGCACAAGTTTTCCACCGCGGAACGCCCGGTGTGCGTTCCCTACAGGCGGTAACCTGTCCGCATTACTTGTACTTGTAGGGCCGCCGCACCTGCGGCGTCCGCGACCGTAAACAAACAGAAGATTATGAAACGTGCGTTCGACGGACATTTGTTGCATTGGTTGAAACAATTTATTGTGTGATTTTTCGATAATATCATGTTTCCCCGTCGACCGATCGAAAATCATCCGCACAAGTTTTCCACCGCGGAACGCCCGGTGTGCGTTCCCTACAAGCGGAAAAATCTCCGCTTGAATCAAAAACAGTCGGCAGCGGTATTGGTTTATAAAAAAGAAATTAACCTAACCGCTTGATACGGCAAAAAGTTGGTAGCGACAGCGAGGCGTTGTGAGCGCATTTATAAGCGAACAGCCGAACCGAGCGAGA
>OMRJ01000148.1 GCA_900313475.1 uncultured Eubacteriales bacterium
AAAATGACAAAAAAGAAAAATAAAGGGGAGAATAACCGAAAATGAAAATATGTAAAAGAACGGTTGCGTTTGTCACTGCGGCACTTGTTGCGATTACGGTGCTTTCATCTTGCAAAAAGGACAAAACGGATGTTGAAAACGGCGGTTCATACGAAAAAAAACATTCGGTTGTTTGCTCGGCTTTTCCGCAGTATGATTGGGTTCGGGTGCTTCTCGGCGACCGGCTTTCCGAATATGACATAATTCTGCTTTCAGGCAAGGGGGCGGATATGCATTCCTATCAGCCTACAGCGGAAGACATGAAGGACATTGCCGCGGCGGATATGTTTATTTATGTAGGCGGAGTAAGCGAAAAATGGGTGGATGACGTAAGAAAAAGCGTCGGAACGGATAAAACCGTTTTCGTCGGCATGACCGAAGTGCTCGGCTCGGCTGTCCGTGAGGAGGAAACGGCTCTTGAAGCGGAGCATGACGGGCACGATCACGGTGACGGAGAACCCGAATATGACGAGCACGTTTGGCTGTCGCTTAAGAACGCCGAAAAAATCACGGCATATATAGCGTCGGAGCTTGCGAAAATCGATCCCGACGGAAAAGCGACTTACGAAAACAATCTCAAAGAATATCTTTTGCAACTTGCCGCACTTGACGCCGAATATAAAAAGGCAGTTGAAAACGGCAAACGGGATACCGTTATTTTCGCCGACAGATTTCCGTTTTTATATATGATGAAGGATTACGGCATCAATTATCATGCGGCATTCACCGGCTGCTCCGCAGAGAGCGAGGCAAGCTTCAAGACAATAACCGCTTTGAGCCGTGCCGCGGATGAAATAAAGACGGATACGGTACTTGTAACGGAAACCTCCGACGGCGCGATAGCCGATGCCGTTATTTCCGGAATGAGCGAAAAGGGATGTCAAAAAACCGTAATGAACTCAATGCAGTCCGTAAAAACGGCGGATGCCGCAGGGGAGACTTATCTCGGCGTTATGAAGGCAAATCTGCAGGCGCTGAAAAAAGCGCTCGGATGAGGAGGAACTGAAAAATGCCGCAGATAATTTGTAAAAACGCTTCGCTCGGCTACGACGGCAAAGCAATAACTCACGGACTGAGTTTTGAGGTCAATGCCGGTGATTATCTTTGCATCGTGGGCGAAAACGGCGCGGGAAAATCCACACTGATAAAAACTGTGCTGGGACTGACTCCGCCGGTCGCCGGCGAAATAAGATTTTCGGACGGATTAAGGCAGAACGAAATAGGCTATCTCCCGCAGCAGACACCGGTTCAGCGCGATTTTCCCGCGTCGGTGAGCGAAATAGTGCTGTCGGGTTGTCTCGGCAAATCGGGATTTCATCCGTTTTATACAAAGGCACAAAAAAAACTTGCCGCCGAAAACATGGAAAAAATGAATATAACGCCGCTTGCGGGACGCTGCTACAGAGAGCTTTCTGGCGGTCAGCAGCAGCGTGTGCTTTTGGCGCGCGCACTGTGCGCAACGACGAAGCTTTTGCTGCTCGACGAGCCTGTAGCGGGACTCGACCCGAAGGCGACGCGCGAAATGTACGAGTTTATCGCCTCGCTCAACCGCACGGGAATAAATGTCATAATGGTGTCGCACGATATTGCGTCGGCTGTAAAATACGCTTCGCATATACTTCACCTCGGCAATACACCGAAGTTTTTCGGTTCAAAGGAAGATTATCTGAAAACGGACGTCGGACGTGCGTTTACGAGCGAGGAGGCAAGCGGCAATGAGTGAGTTTCTGGCATATTTTCAGTATCCGTTCGTGCAGCGTGCGATGATTGTAGGCGTGCTTATAGCACTGTGTTCGTCGCTTCTCGGCGTTACGCTTGTGCTTAAACGCTTTTCTTTTATCGGCGACGGACTGTCGCACGTTGCGTTCGGCGCTATGGCTGTCGCGGGCGTACTGGGACTGACAAACGACATGCTTATTGTGCTGCCGGTTACGGTGGTGTGCGCCGTTCTTCTGCTGCGCGTCGGCAACAGGGCGCAGATAAAGGGCGATGCATCGCTTGCTATGCTGTCGGTCGGCGCGCTCGGCGTGGGCTACCTCATCATAAATCTGTTCTCGTCATCGGGAAACGTGAGCGGCGATGTCTGCACGACGCTGTTCGGCTCCACTTCCATCTTAACGCTGTCCGATTTTGACGTGTGGCTGTGTGTTGTTCTCTCGATTGTGGTCATCGGAGTTTTTGTGCTGTGCTACAACAAAATTTTTGCG
>OMRJ01000179.1 GCA_900313475.1 uncultured Eubacteriales bacterium
ACGGCGAGATAAAAGTCAAAACCTATCGCGATATGTGTCAGGATTCGTATTCAATGGCGAGATATATCCGTTCTCTTAATCCCGAAAGAATGCATATTGCTCTTATCGCAAAAACCAACTATGAGTATATTTCATGCTTAAACGGTATCTTTATGAGTAATAATGTTGCCGTGCCCATGGCATACGATGCTTCTCCCGAAGATACCGCCGTTTTGATTAACGATGCGGACGTTGAAATGGTATTCTTTGATGACAGCTATTCTCACAACGAAGAAGCCCTCAGAAAGCTCTGCCCCAAAGTCAAGTATTACATAGACCTGTCGAACCCCGGATTTTTTGAAAACATATATAAGAACTACAATTCGGAGAGCAAAAATGCATACCTGTCCGATGTTAACATTGATCCCGACGACTGCACGATAATTATTTACACGTCGGGCACAACAGGTACGCGAAAGGGCGCCATGCTCTCGTCAAGAGCAGTTATATCAAATGTATACTATAAAGAACTGGCGTTTGATTCGAGCAAGGTTACGCTGAACGTTCTGCCGATGTATCATATTTTCTGCTTTTCGTGCGATTACCTTAAGAATCTCAAGGACGGCGTAACAATCTGTCTGAACGGTGATATTAAGAATATCAATGAGAATCTTCTGCGGTTTAACCCGCACTTTATGCGCATGGTTCCGATGGTTCTCGAAAGTCTTTTGAGAAAAACGCGAATTATCCGCAAAAGCCACCCGGAGCTTTCTCCTCGCGAGGCAGCCGAGCAGGTTTTCGGAAAAAATCTCACATACATTATCGCGGCGGGAGCGCCTTTAAGCGGCAAGGTTTCAAAGGAGTTTGAAGACATGGGCATTGCCGTACGACAGGGCTACGGCATGACGGAAACGGGCCCCCGCATATCGGTTCCCGACGGCAAAACGTGCGGTTCTTCGGTCGGCAGAGTTATAAGCACCTGCAAGGTGAGGATAAAGGACGGCGAAATTCAGGTTAAAAGTCCGTCGCTCTTTATGGGCTACTATAAGCGCCCGGAAGAAACCGAGAAGGTTTTTACCGATGACGGCTGGCTTCGCACCGGCGACATGGGCAGACTCACCGATGACAATGAACTGTTCATTACGGGACGTCTTAAAAATATTATCATTCTCTCAAACGGCGAAAACGTAAGTCCCGAGGAGCTTGAAAAGAAGTTCGCAGACGAACCGATGGTCAAGGAGGTCGTTGTTTACGGCGAGGGTAATTCGATAGTTGCCGAGGTTTATCCCGATTTCGATCATGCCGCAAGATCCGGTGTTTCGGATATCCAAAAATATATGGACGAGGCGATAGATCGAATAAACGCATCCGGCAGCGCGTCGCACATTATCGACCGTGCCGTTATTCGCAACGAACCCTTTATGCGCACTTCAACGGGAAAAATAGTTCGTCCAAAGAAAACAGCATAAAAAAAATATTACAATCGGAGGCAAGAAATGGAACCTGTAAGGACACAACTTTCAAACGGACAGATAGTGGATGCTTATCCGCTCACCCAGGCACAGAAATTCATGTTTTGGGCATTTAACACCTACGGAAAGGTGCCCGCGACACTTAACATCGGAACAGGCGAATACTGGAAAGGTGATTTTGATTCCGCTCTCATGAAGGAGTCGATTGCCGAAGCCATAGAACGCACCGACTGCTTCCGCATCCGTCTTATTCCGGATCAGCAATACGGCACGCTTCAGTATATTGTTCCGAAAACGGAGGCTCAGATCGAGGAGGTAGATCACACCGGAATGAGCTATGACGAGTCTTACGAGATAATCAAGAGCTGGTCAACGCTCGGCGGCAACTTTTTTGAGTGTCCGCTTAACACCATTAAAATAATGCATCTGCCCGACGGGTATAACGGCATTTACAGCCGCCTGAATCATCTTGCGTTCGACGGTTATTCAACAAAGGTTTTCCTTGCCGACATAATGGGTATTTACGTCAGCAAAAAGTGCGGAAAGCCCTACCCCAAGCCGATGATGCCGTATATCGATATGATTCAGAAAGAGTTTGAATATCTTGACTCCGATAAATGCAAAGAGGACGAGGCTTTCTGGAAAAACTATTTCTTTACCGAAACCGAACCGATTTTCAACGACTATCTTAAAGACAACCGTCTTAAAAAAGAGCGTATTGAATACAATCAGCCCGACAGACGTTTTGCTCAGTGCTTCACACAGAACACCGAATCGCGTCAGCTTATCTATCACATTTCGGAGGAAGACACAAACACCG
>OMRJ01000101.1 GCA_900313475.1 uncultured Eubacteriales bacterium
AAAAATATATAAATTTTATACAAAAAACTCATAAAAGACAACGTATAATTTATACTGTCTACTGCAATTTTAACAATGAAATGCAACACCGTCAAGAGTTTTTTTCAAAGTTATAAAAAATTTTTAGATTTCGTCACACGAAACAATTACTGCGAAAAAATTTTCGTTACTTTTACGGCAAAACACAAAAAGTGTTGTTCACAGCGAGACAAAAGCCGAAATTACGCCCGACAGCGCCAAAGCCTTTTTCCGACGGGACTTGAAAACAATGCTCGCATTCAAATGCAAAGCATATAATGTTTAGCTGAGAAGCAGAAACGGCTGCGCGAATATTGACAAACGTGCGGTTTTAATTCATAATATACAGAGAAATAATTATAACGGTCAGGTGACACAATGAAAAACATTAAACAAAAGCTTGCGGTTTCGGCTTCACTCACGGCGGCGATTCTCACGCTTCTGACCTCGTGCATGACGGACGGCGGAAACGAAACGACAACGGCGGAGCCGTACACCTACAATCCGCAATCGGACGCAACGACGGCGGTAGCCTCAGCTGCGGAGGATCCCGAAAAGCCGTTTACGGTCAACACGTCGTGGCAAAGTAATTTCAAGGTTGAATATGAATATTACAATTCATCCGACGGAACGGACACTGTTACAATAAAGGAGACGAAAAACAAAAGCGCGTTCACTGCGGAATACCCCGACGGAAAATCAACGCTCTATTACAGGGCGAACGGCGCAGACACTGACTATTACGTTTTAATGAACGGCGCGGAAAAAAAAGCGGCGCATACTCTTTTGAAAGGAAAATCGTTTTCGGAGCTTTCGAGCACATTCATGAAGCTTACACGGGTGAGCAGCGATTTACCGTCGCTGTCAAACGTGCTGTATATGTATGATGAAAATATAGGCGGACGCGCCTGTCACAAATATTTACAAAGAGCGTATTCAGGCGGAAAACTGACCGAATCGGTATATATTTGGATAGACATAGAATTCGGTTTTGCGGCAAAATGCGAATCCTACGGCGCGGACGGCAATATGCGCGTGATGTGGAGCGTGGTGAGCTTTGAAACGGGCACGGCAGATGACGGGGATATAAAAATCGACCTTTCGCAATACACCGTGACGGAGGAAAACGAGGGATGAACGTATACGATTTTGACAACACAATATACAAGGGCGAAAGTCCGTTTCAGTTTTTCTTTTTTTACCTGAAAAGAACACCGTATCTTATTAAATACATTCCCAAGGTTGTGTACGCACTTGCAAAATATAAGGCAGGCAAGGTTACGGTTGAACAGGCACTCAGTGAATATGCGCCGTTTGTCGAAAATTATTTCAAAAGCATTCCGGACATAAAAGCCGACGCAAAAATATTTTGGGACAAGCACGAAAAAAACATTAAGCCGTTTTACAAGTCACTTCAAAAGCCCGACGATGTAATAGTCACAGCTTCACCCGAAGTAACAATGCGCGAGATTTGCGGACGGCTCGGGATAAAACACTGCGTAGGCTCGGTAATCAATGAAGAAAGCGGCAAAATAACACGGCTATGTATGCGTTCGCGCAAGGTACCCGCATTTCTCGAAGCGTTCCCGAATGCGCATATCGACGAGTTTTACACGGATTCGCCGAAAAACGACGCGCCCATGATTGCACTTGCCGACAGAGCGTACAAGGTAAAAGGGAACAAAATAACAAGGATAAAATAACAAAAAAACACCGCAGGCAACTCGCGAACGAGGGCTTGCGGCATTTTTGTCATTATTTTGCGGCACACGCGGAAATCAAAACGCCATATTCAGAAGCTGACTCTTTGTGTATTCAATGAACTTTTCGGCAAAGCTTTCAAGTCCCACCGCTACACGGAGAATTGTACGCGCGTCACTCACTGTGACGGAGCGGCTGTTGTCAACGTCCGCACAAAGTTTTGCAAGGGCACGCGGAGTGTCAAGTCCCACCGCAGCTCTCAACGCAAGCCGGGCATCCGCAACGGTAATTTCGCCGTCGCTGTTCAGGTCGCCGCGAAGCGCTTTGAGTGTGTTCGTTGTAATGCCGAACGAATCGATAAGCAAAGTCGAGCCGTCCTCATTTACCGCGTATGCGTCAAATGCGAGACTGTCACCCTCGACACGAATTGCGGTGAACACGGGACGCTCATCGTAAACCGTGTCATAAAGCGCGCTCTTTTCGCCTGTCGCCTTGCCCGGCGTGCTGCCTGCGGTGCCGCCGAGAACGGATATCAAGCCGTTAACATCAATGTAGGCTTCGTAAGTATCGGAGCCGATTTTTTTCAGTATCTTATCCTGATAGGGACGCGGTATATCATCGCTCAAAACATAGCTGCGTGCATATATCCTATCGTTACCCTCAAGAATGAGGTCGATATCCTTATATTCGAGAAGCTGCGTGCGGAGCGCGTTCATTGTTCCCTCCGCATTGTAGGCGGGCTCGTGCATAAGCACTATTTTCCACTGCGCGTCGGCGTTATCGGCAAGGTCTTTTTTGAGCCACTTGCTCTGCGTTGCCGACAGATTGCCGCCCTCGGTGCGGTCATTTGTGTTAAGCACAATAAAGTGAACGTTTTCGCGGTCGAATGAATAGTAGGAGCCGTATCTTGTGTCGAGTCCGTCAGACGTCTTCGGAAGGCTGAAATACCTCAAAGCGCCGACATCGCAAGGCTCTTTATCACCTGCCGCCGACATAACGGGGAGATTAAGGAATACGGAATTGGACTTGTCGAGCGCCCAACTCCACTGATCGTCATTGCCGCCGACATACACGCTGTCGCCGCCGAGAAGCATCATTTCCGCTTCGGGAACGGTTTTTCTCGCCGAAGCAAGAGTCCGATGCCAAACATCGTAGCCCTTTTCATCGGTTGCCGCAATATCGGTCATAAACAGGAATGTAAAGCCGTCGCTGCCGCCTGCGGTAAACGAACCCGTGTCGCTCCAGAAGCCCTTTGCCGCGTCGCCTATTCTGAATTTATAAACCGTGTTCGCTTCAAGCCCGGTTATCTCAACCGTGTGGCGGACGCCTTCACGCGTCCACGGGAATATGCCGAACGTGCCGAAATCAAAGCCGTAGCCGCCGTAACGCTCGGTTTTCGACGAGGTCTTTATGTTTTCCGCGACGGTGGGAACGCCCGTAAATTTTCCGTTTTCTTCAATAAGCTCAATATCGGTTCCCGTTACGGAATATTTTGTAAGCCATGTAATGCTGTAGCTGTCGTCGGTCCTGCCCTGTGAGATGGTAACGCCGGAGGGCAGCTGCCTGTCTTCGATAGTAGGAGTGACAGCTGCGGGACCCGAATAGATGTATGTAACATCCCAGTCGCGATCCTCGTCGTAAAGCATTGTTTCAAGCAGAATCTTAAGCTGCTGTGCGATAGCCTTTTTCTGCGTTTCACCGATATAGGAGTTGAGGAAATGATAAATAACGCCGTTTATTGAAGTGCCGAAATCTATTTTGCCCGTTTTAAGCACTAATTCGATTATGTTTTTGAACGACACTTCGCTGTCGTTGTGAATCTTATCGTTAAAAATTTTTATAAACTGACCGAATTCAAAAATACTGTTGAAGGAAAGGCTCTTGAAGTCGATGCCGGTCTCCGTCCACGCGTCGTAAGCCGACACCGCAAGGAAGAAGAAAAGCTGAACAAAACCGAAAATATATACGGCTTCTTCATTGTCTGACGCAAGCGATCCGAGGTTGATTTTAAGCGTACCGAGAATATTGTCGACCACCAGATCTTCAACGACATACTTTATAACATTATCAAAAACGAGGTCAACAAACTCCGTCTCGCCGCATCTTTTGAGGACATCCTGCATGAACAGATCGTCCTTAATGTTGTCCTGCTCATTGCCGACATACATGTATATGAGGACGGAGAAGAACATATCCTCGACAGTGCCGGGCTTTGTCTCATCGCCGAAGCCGTAAGTGTTTATAAACTTTGTGCAGGGCACGTCGGACACCTTAACCTGCATGAGATTTTCAAGCGCGTTTTTCATTGCGGCATAGAGCTCATCCGTCTTGTATATATAATTGTTCATTATCTGCGCGTCAAGGTCGCCGATAAAATTCATCACGTTTTTAATGATGTCAAAATCGGTAGACTGGCGGATCTCATCGCGAATAAACTTGATAAGAAGTCTGAAAAACGGCTGCATAAACTCAAGAATCTTATTGACCGTCTCGTTTTCTGTTTTTATCATCGAGCCTGCATTCTCAACAAGGTCGTTAAGCATCTGTTCGATATTGATATTAAATTTTTTCTCGACAAAGGCAACAACGCTGCCCTCATTCTGTATTCCGACAATATAGTCCGACAGCATGCTTTTAACCATTCGCAGGAGATATTCCGCGCCGCTGCCGTTACCCATCTGCTTATTGAAGCCGGTCGTCTCGCGATAAAAACGCGTGTATGGAGCGCCTGTGTCGCCGTTCACTACCGGCTGCACCTCGTCGCAGTGATACTGTTCGAAGGTCGCCCTGACAGTTCCGTTTTCGTCACGGTCAAACAGAGTTTCACGGAACGAGAACGGGAACTCCGACAGGGTGGGGGTAATTACGGAATACATGGGTTCGCCGCTGTCGGAATATGTTATGTCGATATCGCTGACATGCTGATGACCGCTGAACGCATAGTTAATGCCGTTGTCGGCAAGCACCTCCTGAAGCTTGTAGCAATCATCGATAACAAAGCCCTGAAGAAGATATTCGTGCAGATAGTTCATTCCCGAAACGTTCCAGTGTGTGACGAGGATGGGAGTTTCATTGCTGTCGGCAGCTTCTTTGGCGCGGGCAATTATCCATTCGACAAGCTCCGGAGAAAAGCTGCCGCCCGTTTCATGCTCGTCCTCGCCCGAAGCGGTGTTGAAGTGGGTGTATTTTCCGCCGTCGGCAACTATAAGGCGGTAGCCGCCGTCAAGCTTAACGGCATATGAAAGCGCACCGTCTTCGCCGCAGTCAAATTCTTTGAACTGAGAATAAGCCTGATTGAAGCCGAACTCCCTGTATATCTCGTAAAACTCCTGCGGAGCGGTCTTTCTTGCGGGAGTCTTTGCGCCGTCCTCCGTTACAAAAGCGGACGCATTTGAATTGTTGATATCGTGATTGCCGTTCGTGACAAACACCTTGACGCCGCTTTCGGCTTCAAATTTACGAAGTCTTTCGGCAAGCGCAACATGCCCCTCGTATTCGCCGTTTACAGTAAGGTCACCGCTCAACACAAGGTATTTGAGTCCTTTTGTGTCATGATCCTTTTTCAGCGCGGCAAAGGTCGAATCGAGAATGGAATTCATATCTTCATAGGTTATGTTTGAACCTTGAAGATAGGTATAAAATGCATCGCTCTTATACTTTGCAAGACTTTCGGGGTAATAGTGGATATCGGATGCCGTTGCGAGGATCATGCTGCCGGGATTGCCCTTTACGGTTTTTGCGGCAGCCATGGGAACGGCAGTCAGCAACAGACACACTGCCAACAGGACACTGAATATCTTTTTTACCGGATTTGCCTTAACCATCAGAGAATACCTCCGTAAAACAATTATACAGTGTATATTTTAACCTATTTCACGCGCGTTGTAAAGCAGAAAAATATGTATTCGTCATTTTATTTTTTACAGTACGCTTTTATACGTTTTTCTTTTTTCGCCTCACACATCGGAGCGCAGCCGTTTCTTGATTCAAATACAAAAAAGTCGAGGTCTGCCGGCAAAACGGCAAATCCCGAACTTTTTCGATTGTGCGATACACAGTTTTTTGCCGTGCGATCCGATGGGCGTTAACGGCAGATGAGTTTGAGAAGCGGCTTCAAAAACCCCGGTGCGGCGAAAACTACCACTCTCATAAGGCACCCCCTAAACATTTGTCCTCAACAGGAGAAGCCCCGATATGACCAGCAGAACGGCAAGTGAAACGATGATAAACTTACTGGGAAAGCAATATGCCAAAAACAGTCCCGTTCCGAATGCAATGACACATATTCCTTTCCCGGAACATTTTCTTCGCATAAATCTCCGGCCTTTCGTAATGTC
>OMRJ01000287.1 GCA_900313475.1 uncultured Eubacteriales bacterium
GTTCGGCGTTCAGGTTTTCACGGCGGCTTTTCGCCTGAGCATTGAGGTTATTCTGTCCGCTGCCCATTCAATAAACTTAACGGCAAAATAAATAATGAGAGACACAAAAAGCGACAGCGACGCGATGATAATCACTGCAGCCGGATAATACGAAAAGCGGTCGGCAATCTCCGCAACCATCTCGTGAAGCGACCCGTAAAAGGCAGTGTCAACGGCATACGACACTATATACGCGCCGAAGGTCAGCTCCGAAACGAGCTTCAAAAAACCTGCCGAACGTTTGCCGCGCGTCTTGAAATTTATCGAATTGACGAACAGAAACACTGTCACCGAGAGCACGGTGCACTGAAGACTTCCCCAGTCGCAGTGGGTGCCGCCGCGGAAAGCTCCGCCGCGCGATTTGAGAATACCGAACACACCGAACATGACCGTAAAAATCACGGCGAGCAAAAAAAAACGAAACGTGTTCAGCTTTTTTATTTCGACATATTTACGCATGTACGCCCCGATAAACCAGTATGTGACGGGATAAAGCTTTTCCCACCACTGCGGGATAATTTTATCCGCGCCGCCCGAAATAAAATTGCCGGACGAGAAAAAATTAAACACGTTAAACACACTCGGCGCAACGGTAAGAACGGATAAAACCGCGATAAAAACCGTCAGCGCGCGTCTGTCAAGATTTTTGAGCAGTAAAGAGAGGAACGGAGTAAGCAGAAACAGACCGATGTACATCTCGACATACCAGCCGTATTGTGAAAATCCGAGCACGTTTTTCACAGCCGTGCCGAAGGTCATTGTGACGTCTGTCATCACTTTACAGTAAAGCTGCACAAACAGCGACGCAAATAAATATGTCAGAAGCACATGCCGCAGCTTTGCCGTATATTTCAGGTATCCGCGCGGGGTAAGCTCAACGTTCCTGCCGCAGGTCAGATAACCCGTGAGCAGCAGAAAAAGAGGAACGCACACCATGAAAAACGACCTCATCAGTGTCATAACATACATTTTTTCGCCCGTCAGCCGATTGTCGTAAAACTGCGAGCCGATTAAAAAGTGTACCGACACAACGCATAAAAATGCAAAGATACGCGTTATGTCCAAACCGATATCACGCGCCGCTTTCACGGGTGCGGACGCGATTGCGGATGCCGGTACAGCCGTTTTTGTCATAATGAATAACCTCCGTTTTCGCTGCCGCAGTCCTTTTATTTCATTGCGTTTTCCGACAGCTTTATTTCGTTCCCGTCTGTAAAGGTTGCCACAATGCCGTCTTTGTTCACACATGAATAGATAGGAACCTTTGCGACAACCGTAAGATTCCACTTAACATTAGGATAAATTTTGCCGAGATAATTCGTAACTATCGCTATCTTCGGCTTCAGCTTTTTGAGAAACGACGGCGAAGACGAGCCGAAATAGCCGTGATGTCCTACCTTAAGCAAATCGACCTGCCCTATGGAATCGCCGTAATATTCTTCAAGCCCGGAGCCTGCGGTAAAATCGGCGGCAAGGAATGCCGTGCGCTCCCCTTTAGTCAGCTTCACACCGACGCTCGCGGAATTTTCGCCGCGCCCCTTCAATTCTTCGGGAGTAACGGTATTGAAAAATTTCACCTTGAAATCACCGAACGCAAATTCACCGTCGGGCAAATTGCTTATCACGGGAATGCCGCGTTTGTTGAGAGCTGTCATTATGCGGTTATATGTGTCGGAATTTCCCCACGACTTGCTTTCGATTTCCGTTCCGATCGAGGGATCGTATACCTTAAAATATGCCTTTTCGATAATGATATCGGTATCGTTAATGATATCCTCAAAGCTGCCGTAGTGATCGTAATGGCAATGTGTTCCGAGAATAAAATCGAGATAAACTCTGCCGTCATACTTCAAAGCAACCTTTTTGAGATAATTTATCACATCTTCGCTGAACCCGTGATACTCCGTTTTTTTGCGCGGATTATGATTTCCCTCGCCCGAATCGACAAGCGCGAAATGCCCGTTGCTCTCAAGGAGAATGCAGTCGGAATTTGCCGTGTTGAGGAAATGAATGCGGTCGTCGCCGTCGGTCAGCGAAAAATCCTCTTTTGTGAAGGCGAACTTTTTTTCATATTTGTTACACATTATATATGTAAAAATGTCGAGAAGAAAAACCGAAGTCATGATAAACGTCACGGCAAACGTCATGATCACACGCACAAGCTTTTTTCTGTCAGTACCCTTTTTCATGCGGCTCTCCTTTCCGATGCACGCGAAAGCATCGCGAGAAGCATACACACAACAAGCGCCTTGAACACGTCGAGGAACACGAACGACGCAAGCGACGCGGCGAAGAAGACGGCGCCGGGCGCTTTTTCCGTCCCGAACATTTTTGAAAAGCCCGAAAACGGAACCTTTTTCCATGCGGACACGATAAGCACTACGGCAAGCGAATGAAGCGGCAGCCGCGCCGTAAGCGACGGGGCAAGACAGCCGACCGCGGCAACGGACGCGACGGCGACGGCGCATGCCGACGGCGAATAGCTTTTTATCTCCGCCGGGAGAGACGGAATGCCGCCGAGAATGCCCGAAGCCGCATTCGCGGATGCGGTCGTAAGCGGAATTTTTCCGCTTTTTTCGGAGTATATAAGCAATATCAACGCGAGTGCGAATGCACCCTGCGCAACCGCGGCGACGTAGGTCTGCACCGTCGGCTCCGCAGTGCCGACAGGGAAATAATCGCGCACAAAAAACGGCACGTTCAGCGACGAAACCGAGCCTGTTTCGAGAATCGGAGTCGAAGCGCCGTCGGGATTCAAAAAGAGATTCAAAACGAACGGAATCACAAGCGACACAACCTCTGCCGGGAGATATTTTGACAGAGTGCGGAATTTGAACGGATATGTAATCATCGCAAAAAGCGTTATTGTGCCGTAAAACACTCCGCGCCAGTTCGGGTGAAAGCCTAAATATCTGTAGTTTTTGAGCATTTCAAATGCCGTCGCTCCGTGTGCGCCGATTCCGAAATAATAGGTCGTCAAAAGCACGGTAACGCAGAAGGCAAGTCCGACCGATGCGCCGAGCATAACGGAAGCGGGCATGTGAATGCCGTTTTTGATTTTCGAAAGCAAAAAATACAGCGCCGCGCCTATGAGTACCGTGACCGCAAGCACCTCCCTGCCGACGCTTTCCGCAACAAAAACAAGCGGTACTATCAAAAAAGCATCGGGGCACAAAATGCGTTCTTTCAAAAAGACGGACGCGATAAAGCATGCGGCGCAGCAGGCAAACACGGCGTAAATGTTCAACGAAAGACACCCCGCAAACGCCAGCGCACACGAAAAGACCTTGCCTGCGGCAGTTAAGCCGAAAAGCGCTTGCGGTGCGGAATTTTTTTTGTTCTGTATCATATGTTCTCCTGTATAAAGACAAAATCTTTTTTATTATACTATTTCGTGACAAAAAACACAATAGTAAACAGCCGATTATTCTCGCTGCCGCTGTTTAACAGCAGTATAATTTTCACAAAGAAAATTCACTTTTTTTGTTTAAAAAGCAAATAGTATTTATTGTTTCTTTATGGTAAAATAATATCAGGATAGTATCCATCCTAAAAAAATTATGAGAAAGGTGATCCCCAATGAAAAAAACATGTTCCGTTTTACTTGCATTTTTTCTCTTTGCCGTTTGCCTTTTTCCCTTGCATTCGACAGCGCCCCTGCAGATAACGGAATCCGGCGCAACGAACTTCGCATATACGATAGACACGCCGTATGTCTTTCCGATTACTCCCGCCGATCCGGAGTGGAGAGATTTCGACACAAAACAGGAAATGGACAAAGCGTGTCAAATTCCCGAACAAATATTAACAAGACTCACAACGCGCGCTTTGCTTGAAACGGTTCTTTCGCAACCGTTTGTGTCCGATTACGTTTGTTTTAACACGTATGAAGACGCCGCAAAAAATTTTTACAACACCTTTAACGGCTTCAGAGAGCTGCTGTCAAGGGAGGATCTGACTCCGGCTCTGTTGGCGGCATATAACGGCTCAGCCGTTTTGAGAGGTGAAGAAGATGAAAAAAATATCAACTATCGATATTTAAAAGCGTACTACAGAGTTTCCGACCTGGAGTTTATAATTGCATATGACAAAATCGTAAACGGCGACTACTCTCCCGAAGAAGAAAACGCTTTCCGGACTATTCACGAAGAAAAAATGACTGCGCGTGAAAATATGGGCACATATTCTTCTTTCGGCGAAACATATCTTAATTTTATGAGTGAGGAAAACCGCCTTTCCGTCCGGGATACGGGGCGCTGAAACGGACTTCATATACCCGATAAAAAAAGACAAATTTAAGAAGGATGCCATGCCTGTTTGCACGGCACTCTTTTTTTAATCGTCGAGTATTATACACGGTTTATAAAATTTTTATTTTCTGTTTGTGCAATGTTTACAAACAAATATTACGATTGTACACAGGGCAACCCGTATTTTTGTGCAAACAGACATACGTTTTGCAAAAAACTCTTTTTTGCCTTTCTTTTCCCGCCGTTTTGTGGTACACTGTCGTGAGAAATAATTTTAACGGTATCGAAAAACGGAAACGGAACACGGAAAAGAAACATGAAACGCACAATTGACAAATATTTTTACAAGACATTTTTCTCGCTGTTCGGCATAGTGGCAATGCAGAACCTGATAGTTTTCAGCGTCAACCTCGCCGACAGCATCATGCTCGGCTCATATAACGAGGCGGCAATGAGCGGAGTAAGCCTTGCGAATCAGGTGCAGTATCTGCTGCAATGCGCGGTAAGCGGCTTTGCAAACGGTTTGGTCGTCATCGCGTCGCAATACTGGGGCAAAAAAGACACCGCGCCGATAAAAAAGGTGTTTTCGGCTGCATTTATCACGGCGGTTTTTACATCCTTTGCCATGGGCGCAGTTGTTTATGCCGTCCCCCGCGAGGTGCTCGGAATACTTTCAAACGAAACCGAAATAGTCGAAGCGGCAGTGGATTATATCCGCATTATGGCGCTTACATATGTAATTTTTGCGATAACAAACATCCTGACCGCGCTGATGCGAAGCGTGGAGAGCGTAAAAATAGGCTTTGTATCGTCGGCGCTGGCACTCGTTACGAACATCGGACTCAACTGGCTGCTGATATTCGGCAAGCTCGGATTTCCCGAAATGGGAGCGATAGGAGCGGCATACGCGACCTTTGCGGCGCGTGCGGTCGAGTTTATCGCGGTCGCCGTTTATGTGTTTTTTATCGACAAAAAGCTGAAAACAAGGCTGCGCGACCTGTTCTCCTGCGGCAGAATATATTTCCGCGACTTCATAAGAACGGGACTTCCGCTCGTGGGTTCAGGCTCGTCATGGGGCGTGGCAATGGCGGTGCAGACCGCGATAATAGGACGTCTCGGCGCGGCTGCAATAGGCGCGAACGCAATCGCCGCACCCGTGTTTCAGGTGGTGGCGGTGCTGTATTCGTCCACGGGCACGGCTTCGTCGGTGCTTATAGGCAAAACGGTGGGCGAGGACGATATCCCGCGCGTGAAGGTATACACAAAGCGTCTGCAAAAAATGTTTATCGTTATCGGTCTTGTTTCATGCGGACTTCTTTTGCTGCTGAAAAACATGATTTTGGATATATACGACGTGTCGGCGGAAACGCGCGGTCTTGCATCGGTATTTATTGTCATTTTGTCGATAACCGTTATCGGCTCGTCGTATGAAGCGCCGTGCCTGTGCGGCATCGTTTCGGGCGGCGGCGATACGAAATTCGTTCTGTTCAACGACATAATCTTCATGTGGTGCATGGTGCTGCCGCTGTCGGTGCTCTCGGCTTTCGTGTTCAAATTCCCGATTCCCGTGACGTTTTTTATACTGAAATCCGACCAGATTACAAAATGCGCCGTTGCAGCGGTGAAGGTAAACAGATACAAATGGATAAGAACTCTGACGCATGATTAGGCTGACGGGACTTGAACCCGTGTCGGTTTTGACCGGTCGGATTTAGCTCATGCCGCGTTAAAACCCTTGCAAATACTGACGCAAGTCAAGACGAAAAGGGCGAAAAGTGCCGAAAAGGGGCACTGACGGGCGACATGGGTTCGAATCCCGTCAGCCTAGGAA
>OMRJ01000138.1 GCA_900313475.1 uncultured Eubacteriales bacterium
GCGGAAAGCGAAGTATCGCCTGCACCGCAAATATCAATTTCGCCGTCATATTTTACAGCATCGGTCTTGAACACTTTTTCCCCGTCTGTCACAACGCTGCCGCGTCTGCCGAGCGTGCAGAAAACACAAGCGCTGTTCTTAACCGCAAGCTTTTCGGCAGCTTCGACGAACTCATCGTAGGATGCGCTGATATATCTTTCGTCACCGTATACCGCACGCCAGCATTCGACTTCATTAGGTTTAAGAATACAATTTGTGTACTTTGATATATTATATCTGCTGTCTGCAACAACCGTAAGTCCGCTTTTTGCCAAGCTGATTATCTCGTTTCTCACCATATCTGTCACGATGCCGTATTTGAACTGATCGGCGACACACAGAATATCGACCTTATCGGCGACCTCGTGCAAAGCATTAATAACGCGCAGCTCGATATCATGAGAAATCGGTTCAAAATTATCAAAATCGAGCCGCGGATCTTCGTACTCGACCGAAGAAATCCCCTTGCGCATCGGCTTGCAGTAGGCATTTGTAAAACGATTTTCGGTTTTTATCATATATCGTACGTCCATACCGCTTTTTTTTATAATGTCTTCCATAAGCATTCCGCGCCAGTCATCGGAATAAAGTGAAACCGGATAAAGCACCGCCGGATTAAGTGCCGCGAGATTGAACGCAACGTTTCCTCCTGCGCCAGGATAAACACGTTCCTTTACAATCGGAAGCGGATAATGCGGAGTTTCACGCGATAATTCCGATTTTGTCATGTCCGCATGCCAATAGATATCAACGCAAAAATCGCCTATTATCCCTATGCGTGAACCTGTAATTTTTTTACAAATACTTTTGACCTGTTCTTTTAAAAGCATATCGCACCTCATTCGGCAAACTTTTCCTTAAGCTTATCATACAATGTCGGAATAGTGATTTGGTGATCTCCCTCAAAATGCCAACCCTTGCCGCCGCAGCAGGTAGGTCTGTTGACAATGTTTTTGCGCGGACGATAATAGTAGTTGGGATCCTCGTAGCCGATTTTACAGCGGAAATTGCCGAGATGAACAAGATCAAAATTCGCCGTTGTAATGTTAAATGTCGGATAACCGAGGTTGCGGGCAATCGAAAGAGTTTTCAGAAAAACCTCCGGGCCGATAACGGCAGAACCGAAATTCAGAAAAACGCCGCCGTCAAGCTGCGACACGCTGTAAGCCATTTTTTTAAAATCAATTCCGGAGCATTTGCCGATTGCCGCCATATCACAGGTGGGATGCTGATGGATAATATCGGTGCCGAGTGCAATGTGATACGTTGCCGGAATGTCAAGCTTGTATGCATTCCACAGAATGCAGTCCTCTTTATTCGGGAATTTTTCAGGATGAATGTCAATATATTCACCGAGCGCCTCGCCGTATCCCAAACCGAGCTTTGCACCGCGCTGAATCGCTTCGTTCATCCATGCTCCCGTCTGTTCCCACATTCCGAAAGAGCCGTCCTCAATGGCAGTAGGTACATCTTCACTTGTTCCGCCGAGGTATGCAAGCTCAAAATCATGAATGCTTGTCGCGCCGTTTGCGGCAATATGAGTAATAATCCCCATTTTCATAAGTTCAATCACGTAACGCGAAAGTCTGTTTTTTACGACATGAGCGCCCATGCTCCATATTACCGGATGACCGTTTTTTCTCGCAAGGACTATTCTGTCAATAAGCTCGTCAAAGCCGTCATATATAAATTCGTCGTGCGGCGTTACACCGGGAGTCATCATATTATCTATCGTAACAAGGTTATGACGGTTTTCCGCCGAATAAGTATTGATGCCTGAAAAGTCAAGCTGCATTTGTCTGCGTAACATATTTATCCGCTCCTTAAGTGTTTTAATTGATTTTATCATAAACGAACATGATTTACTACTGTTTTTTTTACAAAGAAAATGTTTTTTACACTTATTTGTATTAAGTAATTGAAAAAAAACTGTTTATATGATAAATTATAGTTTGATAAGACTATAAAACATAAAAGGAGAATCACCGATGAGAATAATGAGTTTTAATGTCTTATGCTACGGCAACGAAAAGCACTTCTGGACTAAGAGAATCCCGCTTGTGGTCAGAACCATAAGAAACTGTGATCCCGACACTTTCGGAGTTCAGGAAGCGCACTACGGCTGGATGAAAGCACTTGCGGCTGCGTTTCCGGACTACGCCTATGTGGGCGTCGGCAGGGACAACGGCAAAAAAAAGGGGGAATATTCTGCGGTTTTTTACAGAAAAAATAAATTTACCGTAATTGACAAGGGCACATTTTGGCTCTCCGAAACTCCCGAAAAAGCGGGCAGCAAAGGCTGGGATGCAGCCTGCGTCAGAATATGTTCATGGGCAAAGCTCAAAAGAAAAGACGACGGAAAAGAGTTTGTTCATCTTAACACCCACCTGGATCACAAAGGTGAAATTGCGATGCAGAAGGGTGCGGAGCTTGTTGCAGAACGTGGAACACAGATTGCGTCGGGTTCCCCCGCGTTCTTCACCGGTGACTTTAATGTCACCCCCGACTCTGTGCCCTGCATTACTGTAAAGAATGCCGGTTTTACAGATGCGAGAGACATGACTGACCGTACAGACAGAGATATCACATATCATGCCTTTGAAAACCCCGACGGAGGACAGTGCGTAATTGATTATGTTTTCTGCAAGGGCAATGTAAAAGTAAAACAGTTTAAGGTCGTGAGAAAACATATTGACGGAGAAATTCCGTCCGATCACTACCCTGTTTTTGCCGATATTGAATTTTAAATCAATATATCAATTCTATAAAAAACAGAGGAAAGCGAAGTCTGAAATCGGCTTTAGGCTTTCCTCTTTTTTTGTTTTATTTTTACATCAATGAACAAATGAGCGTCGAAAATTCTACAGGGTCTTCTATGCTCATTCCGCCTATAAGGCGCGCTTCGTTATAAAGAAGCTTTGCGTAATCCGCAAGCTTTTCCTTATTGTCGGGAAGCATTGCTTTAAGTTTCCCGGCAATCGGATGCTCAGCGTTTATTTCAAGCACGAGTTCGGCTTTCGCACCGTTATTTCCGGGCATTGCGTTAAGCACCTTTTCCATTTCGGCGGACAAAAAGCCTTCGTTTGAAAGACAAGACGGGTGTTTCCCGAGCTTATGGGTGAAACGTACAGCAGAAACCTTATCTCCGAGGGCTTCTTTCATAACATTAAAAAGCTCCTCGTTTGACTCGTTTTCGGTCTTGTTTTCTTCTTTTTCCTCATCCGTCTCAAAATCGGCTTCACCGGAACAAACGTTTACAAACGTCTTGTCATTATAAGACATTAGCATGCGAACGGCAAACTCATCCATGTAGTCTGTAAAATAAAGGACTTCATATCCCTTTGCAAGTGCACTGTCAACCTGCGGAAGCATCTTTGCTTTTTCTATCGAATCGGCTGCCGCATAATAAATGGTTTTCTGATCTTCCTTCATGCGCGAGACATATTCTTCGAGGGTAACAAGCTTTTCTTCTTTTGAAGAAACGAACATCAGTAATTCTTTAAGCTCGTCCTTGTTTACGCCGTAATCGTTGTATACACCGAATTTTATCGATGCGCCGAAAGCCTTAAAGAACTTCTCATAGCTTTCTCTGTCGTCTTTCAAAAGCTTGAGAAGCTCCGACTTAATTTTCTTTGCAATCGTCTTCGCTATCAGCTTAAGCTGATGGTCATGCTGCAGCATTTCGCGCGAAATGTTGAGCGAAAGATCTTCGCTGTCGACAAGACCTCTGACAAAATTAAAGTGATCGGGCAGCAGATCGGCGCATTTTTCGGTAATGAGCACACCCTTTGAATAAAGCTGAAGTCCCTTTTCATAGTCCTTTGTGTAATAATCAAAAGGCGCATGCGACGGAATAAACAAAAGAGCGTCAAATGTTGCGCTGCCCTCCGTTTTCGTGTGAATAACTTTCAGAGGATCGTCATAATCGTGATAGGCATCCTTGTAAAATGCATTGTACTCCTCTTTTGTAATCTCGTTTTTGTTCTTTTTCCAAAGGGGAAGCATACTGTTGAGCACAGTGTCGGTTTCAACCGTTTCATACTCACCTTCTTTGCCCTCAACGGGACGTGATTCGGGCATCATCATCTTAATGGGATATCTGATATAGTTAGAATACTTTTTGACAAGAGCCGAGAGCGTGTACGGCTCAAGGTACTGACTGTATTTAACCTCGTCCGTATCCTCTTTCAGATAAAGCGTTATTTCCGTTCCGTGCGA
>OMRJ01000322.1 GCA_900313475.1 uncultured Eubacteriales bacterium
CCGAGTGTACCGAAGATATAATCCCAGTCGATATCGCCCGGTTTAAGCTGTGAAGCGGCTGTATTGCCCCTGTCAGACGCACCGACAGCGCCACGGATACCGAAGCCTCTTTCTGTGAAGTTCAGCCCGTTTCTGACGCTTCTGCCGATACCGTCATAAGGCACCCACTTAATAAGCGAAGTGTCAACGCCGCCCTGAAGCACGAGGTCTTCGAGAAGATAACCTATTTCATTTTCTGCAAAAGCAGTAACAACGGCGGTCTTCATACCGAAGCACCTACGAAGTCCTCTGGCGACATTGTATTCTCCGCCGCCCTCCCACGCTTTGAACGAACGGGCGGTTTTTATTCTCCCCTCACCCGGGTCAAGTCTGAGCATAATTTCGCCCAGTGAGATTTCGTCAAAAGTACAGTCTTTTCTGTCTTTAAGATTTAGATTCATAACATTTCACCTTATTCAAAATTTAAAATATTTCACTGCATTAGTATAGCAGATTCCCTCAATTATTTCTTTTAACATGTCCTCATCATAAGAAACCATGCCCTTATTAAGCCAGTCGCCGATAACAGAACAAAGTATGCGTCTGAAATAATCGTGGCGGGCATAGGAAGTAAAGGAGCGTGAGTCTGTTTCCATACCGATAAATTTTCCGAGAACGCCGACGCTTGCAAGCGTCTTCAGCTGAGCCGTCATACCGTCAAGCGTGTCAAGAAACCACCATGCGGGACCGAACTGTATTTTACACTCGGCATCAGAGGACTGAAAGTTACCTGTTGTGGCGGCAAGGACGAGATTATCCTTTGAGTTTAGGTTAAACAGCACGCATTTAGGCAGAATTGCGGCAGTGTTGAGACTGTCAAGAAGCCTTGAAAGCGGCTGTGCAACCTCCTTATCGTTCATACTGTCAAAGCCTGCGTCAGGTCCGACCTTATTGAACATAACTGTATTATTGTTTCTGAGTGCGCCGATATGTATTTCACAGCACCAGTCAAGTTCTTTATACTTTCTGCAAAGAGCCGTGAAAACATAGGTCTTATACGCCTGAGCTTCTTCAAATGATGGTACTTTTCCGCTCATTGCCTTAGTGAAAATGACGTTACATTCGTCTCGGTTAATAACAGAGAACGGAACAACACCGAACGACTGATCGCTTATCCGACAGCCGACAGAGCTGAAATAATCTGCCCTCATATACAGCGCACTAATAAGAGAATCAATATCATTTATCTCTTCGCCGCAGACTGCCGAAAGTTTTTCGACATATTGAGGAAAATCAGCCTTGTCAATGTCAAGAGCTCTGTCTGGTCTGAAAGTGGGATAAACCTTAAAGTCAATATCTTCTTTCTGTAAAAGAACATGATATTCAAGCGTGTCCGTCGGGTCATCGGTTGTGCAGATATATTTAACATTGCTGTTTTTGATAAGAGTCTGAGGTCTGAAATCACCTAAGGCAATTTTTTCGTTTGCTTTTTCATAAATATCTTCGGCTGTTTTTACGCTCAGAGGAGCAGTAATGCCAAAATATTTTTTGAGCTCAAGATGCGCCCAGTGATAGAGAGGATTACCTATTGCATACGAAAGAGCACAGGCAAACTTAATGAATTTTTCTTTATCATCGCCGCGCCCCGTGATAAGCTCCTCATCAATACCGCAGGCTCTCATAATGCGCCACTTGTAGTGGTCGCCTGAAAGCCAAAGCTGAGTTATATTTTTCGGAGCTTTATTTTCATAAATCTCTTTCGGTGAAAGATGACAGTGATAGTCGCAAATCGGCATATTTTTCGCAAAATCGTTATAAATTCGCCTTGCCTCATCTGTTTCGAGAAGAAAATCTTCGCCAATAAAATCCTTCATAGCTTATACTCCCGAATATGCATTGAAGCCGCCGTCAACGGGTATATTGACGCCTGTGATAAAGCCGCTGTATTTTTCGTCGCAAAGGAAGAGAAGCGTTCCGTCAAGCTCATTAGCCTCGCCGAACCTCTTCATCGGTGTAGCGGCTAAAATCTTTTTTGTTCTTTCTGTGGGAGAACCGTCGTCGTTCCACAAAAGAGAGGCGTTCTGCTTAGTTGAAA
>OMRJ01000102.1 GCA_900313475.1 uncultured Eubacteriales bacterium
CGGTTTTGCCTACGCCCGTGGGACCCATAAACAGGAACGAGCCTATGGGACGGTCGGGGTCGGCTATGCCCGCACGCGAACGGAGAATTGCGTCGCATACCTTTTTGACCGCTTCGTCCTGACCGATGACGCGCCTGTGCAGAATGTCGCCGAGTCCGAGCAGCTTGCTTCTTTCGCTCTCGGCAAGCTTTGAAACGGGAATGCCCGTTCTGCGCGAGACTATGCGGGCGATTTCCTCCTCGGTGACGCAGCTTCTCAAAAATCTGTTGCCGCTGCCGCTTTCGCCCGCTTCGGCTTCGGCGAGCTGCTTTTTGATTTCGGGGATTTTGCCGTATTTGAGTTCGGCTGCCTTTTGCAGATCGTATACGCTCTCCGCCTTTTCCATTTCGGCTGTCAGGCGGTCAAGCTCCTCTCTCAAGCGGCTCGTTTTGCCGATGCTCTCCTTTTCCTTTTCCCACACGGCTTTCATGTCGGCGTATTCCCTGCGCAGCTCGGTAAGCTCTTTTCTTATCTCGTCGAGATGCTCAAGGCTCAGACGGTCGGTTTCCTTGCTCAATGCCTGTTCCTCAATTTCAAGCTGCATTATCTTGTGCGACTTTTCGTCAAGCTCCGTAGGCTGTGAGTTCATCTCGGTCTTTATGAGTGCGCACGCTTCGTCGACAAGGTCGATAGCCTTGTCGGGAAGAAAACGGTCGGTGATGTATCTGTGAGAGAGCGTTGCAGCGGCGATAAACGCGCTGTCCTGAATTTTAACTCCGTGATACACCTCGTATCTCTCTTTAAGACCTCTCAAAATGGTTATCGTGTCGGCTACGCTCGGCTCGTCTATCATAACGGACTGGAAACGTCTTGCAAGCGCGGCGTCCTTTTCGATGTACTGTCTGTATTCGTTGAGCGTGGTTGCGCCTATGCAGTGCAGCTCGCCTCTTGCGAGCATGGGCTTTAGGATGTTGCCCGCGTCCATTGCGCCGTCGGTCTTGCCCGCGCCGACTATAAGATGAAGCTCGTCTATGAAAAGAATTATCGCGCCCTCGGATTTCTGCACCTCGCCCAGAACGGCTTTCAGACGCTCCTCAAATTCGCCCCTGTACTTTGCGCCCGCCACAAGCGAACCCATATCAAGCGAGAACACCGTTTTGTCCTTAAGATTGTCGGGAACGTCGCCCTTTACGATACGCAGCGCAAGCCCCTCGGCGACGGCTGTCTTGCCGACGCCCGGCTCACCGATAAGGCACGGGTTGTTTTTTGTCTTACGGGACAGTATCTGAATGACGCTTCTTATCTCGTCGTCCCTGCCGATAACGGGGTCGAGCTTACGCATGCGCGCCATTTCGGTAAGATCTCTGCCGTACTTTTTTAGCACGTCGTATGTCGATTCGGGGTCGTCCGAGTTTGCGTTCGCCGAGCCTCTGATGCTTTTGAGAGCCTCACGGAAGCTCTTTTCGTCAACTCCGGCGGTCGCGAGTATCTGTTTTACCGTCTTCGACGGCTTTTTTATAATACCGAGCATTATATGCTCGACCGAAATATACTGATCCTTCATGTCGGCGGCGGCTTTTTCGGCGTATGCCATCGCATTTGCAAGTTCCTCCGACATATACAGGCTCTCCGTGTCACCCGAAACGACCGGCAGCGAGCTTACCGCCGTGCGGAACATCCCGGTGAGAGCGGTTGCATTTGCGCCTGTTTTGTTTATTACCGTAGAAATAAGTCCCGAATCCTGTTCGAGAAGCGCAAGCGCCATGTGCTCCTGTGTGAGCTGCTGATTATTGTTGTTTCGCGCTATCGTCTGTGCGGAATTTATCGCATCTATGCTTTTTTGAGTGTAATTTTGAGTATTCATAAATATGTTCACCTGCTTTTTTTAAAAAATGCCCGTGGCAAACACTTTGTCGCGGGCATATTGCATTTCTCGAATTATCGGAACTCCCGTCCGAAGAAAATCGTTTTCAAACGTCTCCGATTATCGGAAAAATATTTTCCGCACGGCACCGACGGTGCGAATCGGGCACCGCCGGCACCGGTAAGCGGGTTTTATTCAATCGTCAGCTTTCTGGTTGACGGTTCAAGCGGCTTCTTTGAGGGAAGCGTGAGTGTAAGAACACCGTTGTCGAATTTTGCTGTGATTTTTTCGGAGTCGATACCCGAAATGTCGAACGAGCGCTGATATGCGCCGTAGGAACGTTCGCAGCGGACGAAGTTCTTTTTCTGCTCCTTGTCTTCATGGAGCGAATGACGGACTGCTTTGACGGTAAGATAATCGCCGTCGATGTCTATCGAGATATCGTCCTTGCCGAAGCCGGGCAGATCGGTTTCCATGATGAAGTTGTCGCCGTCCTTACGGATATCGGTGCTGAACAGCTCGGTTGCCGAGGAGCCGAAGAACGGGCTTAACGCTCCGAACAGGCTTCTGTCAAAATCATCCTCCGCATTGAAGGGGTTGTAGGCGTTGTAGTGATTTTTATTGTGGTTCATAGGTAAAATTTCAAACATAATAAATTCCTCCGTTTGATTGATGTATTTTTAATTTTGTCTGCCGCAGCACTTCTTATTCATGCGGCAGCCGGATTTGTTAAACTTCTTTCGCAAACCTTTCTTTCGTTTGCAATTATAAAGATACTACGGTGTTGTTACAATCTTATGGAGATTCAGTGAATAAACTGTAAATATTAGCACTCAACACACAAGAGTGCTAAAACAATTCAATGTTTTTTCATAGCATGGTTTTCTATACCCGAAAACGAAGCCGGAGAATTATTTCATCCGAAACAAGACGGGAAACGTACGCAAATGATGTTCGGTCGGCGCGGGTGCACCGACCCTACGATTCAGACGGATAGGTTTACGCTTGTATTGTGTATGAAGCAGCCGCAGTATAATCGCTACGAACGCGGTTTCCGCGACATTCCGACGGATGTTCTCATCGCCCTTGCCGACCTTTACAACACCTCTGCCGACTACATTCTCGGTCGTGTTGACGCTCGGTAACCCGGGCGTTTTTTATATGCAGACGAAAATATTTTCTTTTCGGACGCAAAAAATTATCGCTTATATTCGATGAAAAAATAATAAGCGACCGATTACTATAACCGTGATAAAAAATATACAAAAAAAGGCTTTGACTTTTTACGGTCGAAGCCTTTTGATTTTCCGAACGGCGGGAGAGTCACGCTTCAAGCTTTTTCATTTCTTTTCCGAAACGGAAAATGAACAGCACAAGCGTAAATGTCACGGCAAGTGCGTCCGCGACAGGCTCGGCGGTGTAGACCGCGTTCGTTTTGTCGGCAATGAAATTCGGAAGAATGTAGATAAGAGGTATAAGCAGCACGAATTTGCGCATGACGGCGACGATTATCGAGCAGACGGCGCTGCCTATTGAGACAAAAGTCATCTGGCACGCAATCTGTATGCCGAAGATGCACAGCACCGCGCAGTATATCCGCAGCGCGTGTGACGTAAATTCAATAAGAGAAGCGTCCGATGCGAACATTTTCGCGAAAACGGACGGGAACAGCATTATTATGCCCCACAAAACGACCGAATATGCAAGGCAGACGGTGAGCAGCAGACGGAAGGTCTTTTTTACTCTGTCTGCGTTTTTTGCGCCGAAATTGAAGCTTAAAATCGGCTGTGCGCCCTGTGCCACGCCCTGCATCGGCAGCATTGCAAACTGCATTACGCTTGTGAGTATGGTCATAGCGCCGACCGCGATATCGCCGCCGTACTTCAGCAGCGACGAGTTGAAGCACACCGATATAACGCTCTCGCTTGCCTGCATGACAAAGGACGACGCGCCGAGCGCCACGCACGGCAGAATAAGTCCCGCGCCGGGGAACAGATATGACATTTTCAGCCGCAGCACACAGTTTTTTCCGAACAGGAAGCAAAGCACCCACGCGCAGGAGAGAGCCTGCGAGATAACGGTTGCGAGCGCCGCGCCCTTAACGCCCATGTCTAAGCCGAATATAAAAATCGGGTCGAGAATTATATTTGCCGCCGCGCCGATGAGCACGGTGTACATTGCTACCTTTGCTTTGCCCTGCGCCGTGATAAACGCATTCATTCCGAGCGTAAGCTCAACGAATACCGTGCCGAGTGCATATACGCTCATGTAGTCCGACGCATAGCCTATCGTGTTTTCGCTCGCGCCGAACGCAAGGAGAATATCTCTGTTCCAAACCGAAAAAACGACGGTGAGTATAAGCGAAATGATTATCTGCATCGAAAAACAGCCGCCGAGAATTTTTTCGGCGGTGTCGATATCGCCCTTGCCCATGTTTATGGACGCTTTCGGTGCGCCGCCCGCGCTTGTAAAGGCGGCAAACGCGGAGATTATCAGTATTATCGGCATGCACACACCCACACCCGTAAGCGCGAGCGAGCCGTTTTCGGGCATGTGTCCGATGTATATTCTGTCGACTATGTTATAAAGCATATTTACAAGCTGCGCAATGACCGTCGGCACAGCAAGCTTTACAAGCAGCTTGCCGATAGGCTCCGTGCCGAGAAATGTTTTGTCGCTGTTCATTTGTCCGACCTCCCGATCCGATCAAGATTTTCGTTAACGGTGCCGAAGCATTTTCGCATAAGCTCAATGTCGGCTGCCGACAGTCCGCGGGTGAGTTCTTCCGCAAAAAGATTCTGACGGCGCTGTCCCTTTTCGGTCACGTCATGCGCCTTGCTTGTGCATATGAGCGGACAAATACGTCTGTCGTCCGCCGCCGCGCCCCGAATCAGGTAGCCGTCACGAACGAGCCTGTCGACATGGAGAGATACGGTGCCGGGTTTAAGATTCCTGAATCGGCATATATCTTTTGCCGTTTGTTTTTCCGGATTGTTTGCAAGAAAAAGGAGAATGTCGACCGACGTTTTCGGCAAGCCGAATTGCTCGCAGAGCGGCATGAGCGCCGCATCGTATGCAGCCTGAATCTTTTTTATAAATGTCGAAATCACTACCGCGTTGACCGTACGAATCCCTCCTGTAAGTTCAAAAATAAATTGTTCAATCTTGAACTATATTATACCCAAAATATGTGATTGTCAATACGTCCGATGTTTTTTTTAAAAAAACGTGTGATGAGAAACGTATGCGGGGGAACAAAAACACGGTCTCCATGTTCTCACCGTCTTTCTCAAGGGGATGATATGATTATGGAATATATATAATTTTAACATATTTGACATAATTTTATAAGCAGCAAAAAAGCGGAAAGTGTCGTGAAGACTTTCCGCCTTAATAAATTTTCCGTCACTGTACGCCGGACGTTTTTTTTGTTTTTTTTCCGATTGCGGATGCCGAAAGAAACGCCGTGTGCAGCCGCATTGCTTTTTTATATGCAGGTACGGCTCATCTCATATTCAGCCCTTTTCGCTTGAGGTAGGTTTTTGCGGAATACTGCTTGCGCTTAAGTCCGAAAAGGTACTGAAAAAGTCCGCGCGGCGCTTTTGATACGGACAGCTCCGACAACGTGCGCACATCAAGAGGGGAGGCGTCCTTAATGTTTACGGGCACCCCTTTTGCCTGTGCGCGTGCGTCCGTGAAGAAGCTTTTGTCGGGCAGAAAGCGTATGTTCGGCATTTTCGCAAATTCTTCGGGGACCGATTCGCGCGCGCTTTCACGTATAAACAGCTCGAAAAACGGGAAGCGCGACACATAGAGCGACGAGAGGAAGTCTGAAAACCCGGCTTTTGCGTTAAAATCCGCCATCAGGCTGAACAGAGGCATTTTTACCGCGTCGGCATGCGACATATACATGGCGGGGAAGCGGAGGTCGGCATATTCCTCGGATATTTTCTTTTTCCTTTCCTCCGTCATTTTGTCCGTAAGGCTCTCGAACGCGTTCTTTATCCCGGTGAGCATTTCGTCGGTAATATACCAGAAAAAGCGGTAAAACCTGTCGGTGACAAAGCCGAACGATACCGACAGAAGCTCCTGGTAGGCGTATTCGTCGCCGTCAAACGCGCCGGTTGTTTCTTTGATTATCGCAGCCGCGCTTTCGAGCAGATAATCGGAGAGGTTTATCAGCGTTTGAAGATTTTCGGGTGCAGGTCCGGCGCCTTCGGCAAAGCCGTCCGCAAACACGCCGTGTCGCCTGTCATAGACCGCACCGGCGCAGCCCGATGCGGTTGCGCCGTAGTCAAACACGCAGTTCGCGAGAAACGAAGCGTTGTAGAATACGGGAGAAGCGGGATATCCCGGATACAGGTCGAAAAACTTCTTTTTAAAGACGCGCCCCTCCGTTTCGAGTGAGTTCAGCAGCGCTCTGTCGAAGCGGTCGGCTGCCGACACCGTTGCGAGCAGGTCGTTCCAGTGCTCGTAATACGGTTCGCCCTCACCCGAAACATAATAGCGTGTTGTGATGATATCGGGCTTTTTTTCCTCTGCCGTCTTAATTATTTTTTCAATGCTTTCGGGGGCGAGGTAATCGCCCGCGTCGACAAACATGATATACTCCGTTTTTGCGTTTGCCGCAGCGAGGTTCCTGCACTGCGGAATGAGCATTTTTTCGCATTCAAGCACCGAAAAACCGACGTATTCGTCCGCATACCCGTGTGCCGCCGCTGTTACATCGTCGGGCGTGCCGCCGCATACCGTTATCACATCGAAATCCTCCGTGGACTGTGCAACGATGCTTTCAAGCGTATATTTCAGTTCTTCCGTGCTGCCGTTCGCAACCACTGCGACCGTTATTAAATTCAAACGTTTTTCCTCCCCGTGTCCGGCTTTTCTTCACTCTGCGCGAAGTGCTCCGCAAGGATCTGTTCTCCGCGCTTTAAGTCGTCCCTGTAAGTTATTTTTATGTTGAAATCCTCGCCGCGTACGATAAAAACGGGTCTTTGCGCCGTCAGGAAAACCGACGCGCCGTCGGTAAGCGACAAAAATTTTTCTCTGCTCAGGGAGCTTATCAGCTCATAAAGCGTTTTTGCGTCAAAGGTCTGCGGTGTCTGCGCGTTGTAAAGCTCGCTGCGGCTGAGCGCGCAGTCGAGAAACCGCCCGTCCGCACTGTGCAGGACGGTGTCGACGGCTTTGACGCATGTGTTGCATGCGCCGTACTTCCTGCATGCCGATATGTTTTCTTCGATGATCCGTTTTGTAACAAACGGACGCACGGCGTCATGAGTGAGCAGAATGCAGTCATCGAGCAGACGATTTTCTTTTAAATATTCCAGTATTTTAACGAGAGTGTCGCCGCGCGTGTCGCCGCCCGTTATCACGCGAAGCCGCGTTTCGTCGGGGAAGTGCTTTTTAAGCAGCTTTTCGGTAAGGTCGATACAGTCGGCGCCCGAGGCGACGACGCAAAGGGATATTTCGTCAAGCTCAAGAAATGCGCGCACCGAGCGGACGAGAACGGGTACGCCGTTTATATTCAGAAACTGTTTCGGCACATCCGAGCCGAACCGCGTGCCTCTGCCCGCGGATAAAATTGCAGCCGCCGTCATTCCGTTAATCTCCCCGGTCTATAATGCCGAAGTTTTGCAGCCTGTCCAGAAAGGCGCGGACATCCTCCTCGGCTTCGTCTTTTTCGGCGTCGTATTCCTCCGTCAGCTTTTCCGCGAGAAGGTCTTCTCCGACGCCGTCGGTTATTTTGTCCCACAGAAACGCCGCGGTTTCGGTGAGCATGAACAGCCCGTTGTGAGAAGCCGCCGCTTTGCCCGTGGGTACGAGCATTGCTTCACCCGCCACGCGGCGCAGGACAAAATCCTTATTTATTTTCATATGGTTTTACCTCCGCTTCTGCGGTGATGTTATTCATGTGCCGACTCAGTCCATGCCGATATGCGGCGTCCCGTTTCGGCGCTCCGGGCACGGTATTGCGCCGTCGCGTGAAAAGGCAAAACGGGTGCCGCCAAACATAATATATGACGGCTTATCGGACATAGGTCGTGAACACCGCCCTGTGTTCCTCGGCGGTGAAGCCCGAAACGGACAGCCGTTTTGCTTCGCCCGATTTTATCCCGCCCGTTCTTATTCTGTATGTAATGCCGCCGAAATAACCGCCGTCCGAAAATTCTTTGTAGTAGATATAACCGTCGGATATGTCGGAATCCGAAATATTTTTAACGTTTATTACGCCGTCGGAGCAGTCCAGCTCGAAAACATCGGCATTCATTGACGGCTTTATGTCGAAATATTCCGTGCGCGTTACCTTTATGCTCTTTGCCTTAAAGTCCCGCCTCACCGTTTCACCGTTCTTTTCGGCAACGGTCACGATGTCGCCCGAAAGCAGGGTCGTGACCGAAAAAGCGTAGGTCTTTGCGCCGTCGGATACTTCAAAATCGAGCAGGCGGATATCATCGGCTCCGTTGTTTTTCAGCGTAACGCACAAAACGTTTTTCGCCGTTTCAACCCTGCCTTTTTCGATAAAGCGTCCCGAATACTCTTTTACCGTGAGCACATCGACGGTGTTCTGCAAAAGCGATACGAGGGGAGCCTCACCCCTGTCGGCTGCTTCGGCTGCGTATTCCCGTGTGCTTCCGTTTCCGCCGCTCCCGTTTCCGCCGCTCCCGTTATTCTCCGACGTTGAGCCGCTGCCGCCGCTCCCGTTATTCTCCGACGTTGAGCCGCTGCCGCCGCCGGTGACGGTTCGATCCGATGCGGCTGTCTGTCCGACCCTCGCTCCGCCGCACGATGAAAGCATGATGCACCCCGCCGCAAAAGCCGTGAGCAAGAGTAAAACTGTCTTTTTCATGGTCATAATCGCTCCGAATAAGTATATACACCGTCTATTATAGTATATGTTCCGTCAAAAAGCAATACGCTGTGATGCGGTCGAAAATTCCGCGTGCAAAAAGCGCGGCACATATAAACCGCGCCGAAACACGGAACAAAAAAATTTTTTAATTAACTCTGTAATATTCGCAATGTTTGTGATACAATCGGGCGCAGAGGAAGCTCACGGAGACGGGACATCGGGCGCCGGTTCCGAAACGGTAATTTTTACGGAGTGATAAAAATGGAAAAAGATCTCACAAAGGGCAGCGTGTTCGGTAATATTGTCCGTTTTTCGCTGCCGTATCTGTTCTCTTATTTTTTGCAGACGCTCTACGGCATGGCGGACCTGTTTATCATAGGGCAGTTTGAAGATGCGGCAGGCACAGCCGCCGTGTCGATCGGCTCACAGGTCATGCACATGATCACCGTCATGACAGTGGGGCTTGCCATGGGCGCCACGGTCGAAATCGGTCAGGCGGTGGGCGCGGGCAACAGGAAACGCGCGCGCGCCGCAATAGGCAACACCGTCACGCTGTTCGCGGTTGTAGGCACAGCGCTTACAGCCGTTTTGCTGCTGTGCGTGTCTCCGATAGTTTCGGTTATGTCCGCTCCCGCCGAAGCCGTTGAAGGAACAAAGGCGTATCTCACCGTGTGCTTTGCCGGCATTCCGTTCATTACGGCGTATAATATAATCGCGGCGGTTTACAGAGGTCTGGGCGACAGCAAAACTCCCATGTATTTTATCGCCCTCGCATGTGCCGCCAATATTGCGTTCGACTATCTTTTTATGGGTGTTTTCGGCATGGGTGCTGCCGGAGCCGCTCTCGGCACCACGCTTTCGCAGGCATTGAGCGCAGTAATTTCGCTCGTTGCGGTGCTGCGCGGAAAATCGGGCGTAGTTCCCGAAAAAAGAGACTTTTCGCCGAATGGCGCGGTTATGCGGGATATCCTGAAAACGGGTGTGCCGATAGCGTTGCAGGACGGACTTATTCAGATAGCGTTCATTGTTATAACCGTTATCGCCAACAGGCGCGGGCTGACGGACGCGGCAGCCGTCGGTATTGTTGAAAAAATTATCGGGTTCGTTTTTCTCGTTCCCTCGACGCTTCTCTCGACCGTATCCGTTCTCGGCGCACAGAACATCGGCGCGAAAAAATATGACAGAGCCGACAAAACCCTCGGCTATGCCGTGCTGATTGCCGTTGCCTTCGGTATTGCGGTGTCGGTCGCGATGCAGTTTTGCGCATCCGCGGCGGTCGGCTGCTTCCAGAAGGATGCCGGTGTCGTTGACGCGGGAGCCGGGTATCTCAAGGGATATATATGGGACAGCATTTTTGCGGGAATACACTTCAGCTTCAGCGGGTGGTTCTGCGCCTGCGGAAAATCGTATATCTCATTTATCCACAACATATCCGCTATTGCTCTTGTGCGCATTCCCGGCGTATGGCTCATGTCGGAGCGTTTTCCCGACACGCTTTTCCCGATGGGACTCGCCACTGCCTGCGGAAGTCTTCTTTCGGCAGTGATATGCGTTGCGGCGTTTGCTCTGATTCTGCACAAGAGAAAAAAAACCGGCTGCGGACATGCACCCGAAAGCACATGACCGAACCCGGCGTAAGAAATATGAGCAGAGTTTTTTGCGGTGTCTGCCGCAGCTCCGCCGAAATTATATTTTTGCAAATTTTTGTCCGTTAAAAACACCGTTGTAGTAGTAGGCGAGATATCTCGAAAGACGCGTTGTGTCCTCGGCGCACTCGGTTTTCAGCCAGTTCATCATTATGGCGGTCGTGCCGCCGCTCACGAATGTGAACGACCGCTTGAAAATCGGCTTCATTTCTTCGGGGAGCTTGTTGGGTATCTCGTTGAGGATAGTGTGGAAAAACACCTTGCCGAAGCTTAAATGAATCGAATTAGTGCTGTTTTGGTTAAAAATAAACTTATATAATTCTTTATTGGCTTTAACCGTTTTGAGGTAAAAGAAACAGATTTCCTGAAAATCGTCGATCGAGAGGTCGGCGATATTTTCTTTCTGGGCAAGCACCGACACGGCGTAATTGATTATTTCACGCTGTTTTTCAAAAAATTCTTTTGTTATTTTCTGATGCAAATCATAAATATCCATGTAATAGGCGTAGAAAGTGGAGCGGTTTACATCAGCCGTTTCGCATATCTCTTTTACCGTAATTTTGTTCAAGGGCTTTGTCTTCATCAATTCATAAAGACTTTCTCTTATCATTTTTTTACTGTAGGCTGCGCGTCTGTCATCGCGTTTGTTTTCCAACGGTATCATCTCCTCTTGCCGAAAATAAAAACACAGCGTACCGAAACCGACACGTTGTCCGAGTACGCTGCAATTATAATCCGATATGACTGAAAAGTCAATAGTCTGTCGGCATTACGACGGTTTTTTGTCCGAAAATAAAAATGTTCTCTGCCGTTTCGCGCCGTCGGGCTTTTACAGCCTGCTCGGCTCCGTTTGAAGCGGCGGGAGCAGTTCGCGGAGCGTGTCGATAAACATCTGAAGCTGCGGCGTGAGCGCTTTTCCCTTGAGATAGGCAAGCTGGCTCCACTGCTGCATGTCGCAGTTTGCGACGTTTATTTTGCTCAGCCTGCCGCTCCTGATGTGTTCGCGTGCCGCAAACACGGGCAGCATTGTCACATAATCGGAGCTTTCGGCAAGACTGAGCATTGCCTCCGTGCTCGAAATTTCCACGGCGGGCGTTGCATAGAGGTTCCGCTTTGCGAGTTCGTCATCGAAAAGATAACGGTAGCCTTCGCCCTGAGGCATAAGCATCAGCTTGCAGCCTATAAGCTCCTCAAACGAAACGCTTTCCTTTGACGCAAGCGGATGCTTCGGAGAAGCCACGAAAATAATAGGCTCTATCTCCTCTCTCACGCGCACCCACTCCTTGCGGGGAACCTTGTAGTCGAGCATATAGCACAGGTCAAGCTCGTTTGCGCGTATTTTTGTCTCTATCTCGCGGGCGGAGCCTACGTACACTTTGAGGCTTATGTTTGGGCAGCGGCGGCTGAATTCCGGGAAAATCCCGATAAAACAGGCGTATAGAATCGAATCGACGATGCCGAAGCGTATCGTGCCCTTCATTTCGCTCAAATCGCTTGCAAAATTCTCCGCCCTCTCCATCGCTTCGATGACCTTGCCCGCATATTCGATAAAATTCGTGCCGTATTGAGTGAGCGTGATGTTTTTTCCTATTCTGTCGAAAAGAGGAAGTCCCAGCTCCGTTTCGAGCTGCTGCATCTGCACTGTCACAGCCGACTGCGAATAGCCTAATTCCGCGGCGGCTTTGGTGAAATTGTTAAGCTCCGCTACTTTCATGAATGTTCTTAAATTTCTGACGTCCATTCAGACACCTGCCGTATTTTTTTGTTCGGGAGCTTCGCCGCACGGGAAGCTTTTCGCTTTTTTCGTGTGCGGCAGCCCGCGACGTTAATTCTACAGGAAAGAGCCGGATTTGTCAATTTCCGAAATAATGCAAAAAGGGCAAAAAAATTTTTTAAATTCCTGTAATAAGTGTGGAAAAATTTTTAAATATATGATACAATCAAAATCACGGGATAACACGGGGCGGTTTTACCGTGTGTCCCGACACTTTTTCGGAGGATAGATACATATGAAAAAAACAGTGAAAACAGTCGGTCTTTTTCTGTCCGTGCTTTTTGTTTTTTCCTGCGTTCTGCTTTTTGCGGGCTGCGGAAAGAGCGAGAGCATCAAAACGGCGGAAAAGCTTATTGACGAGATAGGCGACGTGAGCCTTGACAGTGCCGACGCGATTCAAAACGCAAAAGAGGCGTTTGCAAAGCTCAGCAGCGAAGAAAAGGAAAAGGTCGGAAACTATAAAAAACTGACGAAGGCAGATGAAACCTACAACGGCATCAAGGCTGTAAGCGACGATATCGCCGCCGTTGTTAAGGCCTCCGTTTCGTCGTTCTCCGACGACAGCTTTAAGGTGAGCGAAAACCTTGCAAAAATAAACGATATCAAAGAGCGCTACAACGGTCTTAAAAAATATCAGCAGGAGAGCATAAAGGATTTTGACAAGCTTGACGCCGCAGCCGAAAAGCTCAACGGCTATGTCGACAACGCAAAAAAAGCGGCTGTTCAGTATGTTAAAGCGTTTTTGCAGACGGAAAAAGGCAAAAACGCGACCGTCACCGCCGTTTACTGCATCAAGCAGATAAGAAACGAAACGGACGAATACCACTTCATGGCTCTCACCTATAAGGGCGCCGACGGCAGTGAGCACGATGTGTATTCCTGCGCGAGATTCACTCCCGAGGTGAGCGTGGACGCGATAAAGTCGCATGAGGACACTTTCTTTGCCGACAAGCCCGCAAGTGAATCCGGCAATGCAAAAACCAAAGGCAACGTGACGCTGAACGCCGAAGAAATAGTTGCCGCGGCGAAATAACGGGGAGAATACGGATATGGGTGTTAAGGTTATAGCGCACAGAGGGTCAAACAAAAAAGCGCCGCAAAACACGCTTCCGGCGTTCCGTCAGGCTATCGCGGACGGAACCGACGGCTTCGAAACCGATGTGCATCTTACAAAAGACAAAAAGCTTGTCATCTGCCACAATTATACCATCGACGAAACCTCCGACGGGCGCGGGGATATCACGTCCTACACGCTGGGCGAGCTTAAAAAATTCGATTTCGGCTCGTATTTCGGCAACGAATTTGCGGGTGTTACTCTCCCGACGCTTGATGAGTTTCTCGACCTCGTCAAAGATTCCGACGCGGAGATAATCAACATTGAGCTTAAAAGCCAGAAAAACAGAAGCACCGAAATCGTTCGCCGCACGCTCGACACGGTTAAGGAAAAGGGCGTGCTTGAACGCGTTATCATTTCAAGCTTCGACCCGCGCATTCTCAAAGCCGTTAAGGCTGAGGAGCCGAAATGCAAAACCGCGTTTCTCTATCCCACAAACGACCCGCACGTTTGCCGTTTTATCGCTGTTCCGTTTTTTGTCGCGAAGGCGGTAAATGCCGACATTCTCCACCCGGCGTATCCTTTTGTCACGCCGCCGTTTGTAAAAATCGCGCATAAGCTCGGTTTTAAGGTAAATGTGTGGACGGTCAACGAGCCGTCAACCGTTCGTTTTCTCGTAGCATGCGGAGTGGACGGAATTATAACCGACTGCCCCGGCAGAACACGCGAGATTATTGACATTTGCGAGGGAAGGAAAAAGAAAAATGAAACCGGAAAAACGGGAAAAGTTCAAAGCGGTCACGTTCAGCTTTGACGACGGCGTCACACAGGACGTCCGTCTTGTTGAGCTGTTTAACAAATACGGGCTGAGATGCACTTTTAACCTTAATTCGGCGCGTCTCTGTGAAGACGGAGAGCTTGTGCGAACGAGTATTACCGGCGAAACCGTTTCCGTCAGACACGACAAAGTTCGAAAAGAGGATGTCAAAAGCATATACGACGGGCATGAGGTAGCGTCGCATACGCTTACCCATCCGTTTCTTCCGCACATTGCCGACGATGACGAAATCGTGCGGCAGACGGAGGAAGACAGACTTCGTCTTTCGGATCTCGTCGGGTATGAGGTCGTGGGATTTGCATATCCCGGCGGCACTGTGAATTTCGACAACAGAACGGCGGAGCTTATACGCACGAAAACGGGCATTAGATATGCCCGCACCACACTCTCGTCGGGCGGCTTCGACATTGCGGAGGGCAACAGGCTTTTTACGCTTTTGCCGACGGCTTATCACAGGGATTTTCCGCAGCTTTACGAGCTTGCCGACAGATTTTTGTCTTATGACGGCGACTGCCCCATGCTTTTTTACATATGGGGACACAGCTATGAGCTTGATATTGACGGCACATGGGAAAGATTTGAGGAATTCCTGAAATACATTTCGGGGCGCAGCGGTGTTTTTTACGGCACAAACCGGGAGTGTCTCGCTATTTCCGAATAATGAGGGTTTTTTAATGTTTACTGATAAAAAAACGGTCGCAATACGGGTATTTTCCTTTGTTGCCGCCGTTTTTTTGTTTTTTTCGCTTGCCGCGTCCGCTTTTGCCGCCGACAGAACGGTTTATGCCTCCGCGTCTTTTTCCGTGGGGCACGGTGAAAAAACGGGAATAAAAACAGAGTTCGTGTTATCGCCGCTTGAGCATTTCGCAGACGGCAAAGATGCGGAGCTGCCGCTTTTCGTTGCCGCGCGTCTGAAAGAGGCGTCTCCCGGTTTGACACTGACGCGATTGTATGGCGTCACGCCCGTTATTTTTGTAAAAAAAGGTGTGTATGCCGGTTCCGTTTCATGGCACGAGGCGTTTTCGGGACGGCATCGCATTATGCTCCCTGCCGACACGGAGCGCTCGGCGCTTGTCATGCTGTCCGCGGCGTTTGCTATGTCCGGCTCGGCGGCAAAAACGGAAAAAGCGGTGCAAAAGCTGTCGGAGATGTCAAAAAGCGGCATAATTGCAAAAAACGCGAGTGACGCCGACTTGATTCTCGACCTTGATTTCGTGTCTTATCCCGGCTTTGTCCCGGTTGTTCCGGAGGACGGCACCGTGAGCTTTACACAGTGCTTCGTCTCCCGCTCGGACTTTACGGTGACCGATGACGACAGGGAGCATTTCGCGCACAGCGGCATCGAAACCGCCCGAAAGGAGTCGGGCGGCGCCGTGATACCGGACTTTTCGCTCGGGGACGATATCGCGTCGGCATATTCGAACGTGCTTTCGCAGATGAGGTTCATTGTAAACGGTCACGTTCGCTCGGCGCTCGGAAAAAACGGATACACGGTGTTTACGGTTATCAGTCTGTTTCTGCTCATTTTGTGGTGCGGTGCGATTGCGCGGCGAAGCATGCAGAAAACATTTTCGCGCAGCGTGGTGCTCACGGGAGTGC
>OMRJ01000292.1 GCA_900313475.1 uncultured Eubacteriales bacterium
ACAGCCCGATCTCTGCTCTTCACGGATATACACGAAACAGAGTTCTCTCCCGTGATCGTCAGCCACCCATTCACAGACTCCGGTTTTGTTGCATCCCCAAATGCAGACGGAGAGATCGGACTGCTCAACATCACCGAGAGTGATGCCGATCAAAGACGATGGCGAGAGTATATGGGCAAGCTCATCGACGGAGCCAAAAGCGCCTATGAGATATATATGATGATCACCAAACCCTATGGGCTGACATTTCTGAAATACACAGCCCAGGATCTGTCGCAAGAGGATCTGTCAAACATTCTCGCCAGCGCATGGACAAGAGCCGAAGCCCCCAACATGGACGTGAATGTCAGCAAGGCGAAGCTCCTCTCCCTTTTCAAGCAGGCAGATCCAACGGTTCTCATGGAGCAAGATGAATATGTCCAGTTCAAGATGCTGGACGATCCGGTTACCGTATACCGCGGAGTCACAACACACAACGCAAAAAATGTGAAGGCTCTGTCATGGACACTGAGCCGAGAAACCGCCGAATGGTTTGCCCACCGCTTCGGCGAGAACGGAACAGTCTACGAGGCACAGATTGATAAAAAGCATATATATGCATATTTCGGTGGAAGGAACGAATCCGAGGTGATCGTCGATCCTTCCTATCTGACAAACATTACGGAGGTACAGGATCTGTCCTCCGATTTTTTATTATCACAAGAATAACGGAGGTAACGAAAATGACCATATACCAAGAAGAAATGCAGCGAAAGGCGCAACGCTACGAATGCTCGGCGCTCCGCAGATCGATAAGGATGCCCTACGGAAAAAGATGATGGAATGCATCGGTTAGCCCACCGAAGGTGGTCAGAATCATAGAGCCGACGATCCCAATCCACGAAACGGTCAAGACAACATACCGAGCCTTGCGAGTGGCAGCCTACTGCCGAGTATCCACCAAGCAAGAGGAACAGCTCCACAGCTACGAAACTCAGGTCAAGCACTACACCGAACGAATCCAAGCGGAAAACGGATGGATACTTGAAGGCATTTACGCCGACAAAGGCATCACCGGAACGAGCTACAAAAAGCGTGACGAGTTCAACCGCATGATTCGCCGATGCAAGCAAGGCAAGATCGACATGATCATCGTGAAATCCATCGCCCGCTTCGCTCGAAACACCGTGGACTGCCTCAAGTTCGTCCGAATGCTGAATGACCTAAACGTGGTCGTGTACTTTGAGGAACAAGGCATCTACAGCAACCAACCCGGCGCAGAGTTTTATATCACCATCTACGGTAGCATCGCACAGAGCGAATCCGAAAATATCAGCGCCAACGTCAAATGGGGTAAGGCGCGGAGTGCCAAGGAAGGCAACGTGCCATTCCACTACAAAAACTTCCTCGGCTACCGTAAAGGAGCAGACGGAAAACCCGAAATCGATCCCGAAGAAGCGGAAACGATCCGATTCGTCTACGAGCGCTTCCTCGCAGGCGATAGCCTATCGGGGATCGCACAGAAGCTCAACGACCTGCAAGTCCCAACACCATCGGGCAAGGGCTTATGGCAAAACTCCACTATACAATCCATCCTCTCCAATGAGAAATACAAGGGCGATGCCATCATCAACAAGACCTACATCAAGGACTGCCTGTCCAAAAAGGTGATGGTCAATAACGGAGAACGTCCGAAATACTATGTGGAGAACAACCATCCTGCCATCATTGATGCGGTAACCTTCGGCAGAGTCCAAGAGGAACTGGCAAGACGATCCGGCAAGCCCAAGACCAAGCAGGTCGGAACAAAGACCGAGCAAGGTAAATACTCAAGCAAATACGCTATGACCGAACTGCTCGTCTGCGGTGAATGCAAGACACCATACCGCAGATGCACATGGACGGTAAAAGGACAAAAGAAGATCGTGTGGAGATGTATCAATCGGCTTGACTTCGGCAAAAAATACTGCCACAACTCACCGACTGTAGAGGAAAGCATCCTGCAACGAGCCGTCATGAGAGCAATCATGGAAACGGCACAGCAAAACCTCGGTGTGCTACAGACTCTGAAAGTACACATCGGAATGGGCTTGCAGTCCGAACAGACCGAGGACAACAGCATGGATCTGCAAATCCGAATAGCAGAAATCGATGCAGAGATCAAAGCAATGCTCGCAAAAATATCCACCGATACGGTGGATGCCTTCGATGAAGAAAAAGCCAAACAACTCATGGATGAAAAAGCCCGTCTGCAACAGCAGCTCGGCAACATCCGAGATGGTCAGCTCAAAAGAGAGCAAACCCAATCCCGACTTGACGATATATACACCATCCTGGACGGACTGAAAAACCGACCGATGGAGTATGATGAGCAGATCGTAAGACAACTGCTCGAATGCATAACGGTAGATTCCAAGGAACAGATCACGGTGATTTTTGTAGGCGGTCTCAAAGTGGTGCAGCCACTGATCGACTGATGGTGGCTCACCACCACCCACTAAATTTGAAAACTCAAGATTTTTTGGTAAGAGTTCGAATTCATACGCAAAAATGCCGAAAATATCTTTTTTGTAGCCCATAGACAGAAAAACGGTAGGTGTCATAAGATACTTGCCGTTTTGTTTTATAAATTCATGACATTGTCTATCTGTTTTTTTTGGCAGATTTTTTCTGAATTGCAGTTTAAGAGATTAAAAAAAAGGCTTGACAAACATAGCGTATAATGATATAATTTCAAGCGTTGTTAAGTAGCAGTTGCTGTAGATCAAAAGAAACAGTTGTTGCTTTTCGATATTCGGCGGAAATACGGGAATATTTGCGTTTGTAGCTCAGGTGGATAGAGCAACTGCCTTCTAAGCAGTGGGTCAGGGGTTCGAGTCCCTTCAAGCGCGCCAAAAGAAAAACACTTTGCTTTTGCAGAGTGTTTTTTATTTAAAAATAACGAAAATAATAACGCCGCAGTCAACGGGTGATTTTCGGTTGACTGCGGCGTTCCGTACGGCTTATTTAAGCGTTTATTTAACTATAGTGTATTCCATATCAAACTGCGGAAGATAAGTGCCCTGTGAGAAGTCTCTGGCTCTGAAAAGGACGGTGTCCTCATAAACCTCCATTATAAGTCCCGTGCCGGTATGGGCATATCCGTCGCCAGCAATCGTGAGGGAGGGGAGGTTTACGCCGTGGATGCCGTCTATTTCCTCATAAGTGTACGAGGCGAATCCCGAATGAAGGTGTCCCGTGATGAGGAATACGTTTTTATAGCCGCTCATTATTCTCTTAAGGTCATCGGACTGCGCACCTACAGAGCCTGCAGTCTTTATGGGTGAACCCCACGCATCGGGAAGATTGTGAGTGTTTTTAAGCGGCTGATGAAGAATTACAAAAGCGGGAAGACCGTCGGCAGTTGCGTCTTTAAGTTCACTGTCAAGCCAGTTAAGCTCTGTTTCATTGATGTACGCTTCTTCAAATTCGGTGCGTGTGCTGCCGAGAACAATGAATTTATAGCCGTTAACTTCATACGAATAGTAAAGCTTGTCGAGTTTCAGATTTCCGTTTGTGCTTGAGGAAAACTCGGAGAAGTTTTTTACGGCATTGCTGAAAACGCGGAGTCTGATGTCGTGGTTGCCCGACGCGGGGAGAATGTTGTTTATTTTACCCTTGAACATGTTGAGGTTATCAAGCACCACTCTGTATTCGGAGCCTTTTCCGTTTTCCGCTATATCACCCGCAAGTACAAGCGCGTCCATTGTTCCGTCCATTGCGGCAATGTCGCGGCAAGCTGCTTTCATGGGTTCGTTTCTGTTCAAAAGATAGTCCGAAATCTGCATGTCAGCCCAGAGAACCGCCGTCATTTTGCAGTTGTCTTCGTCTTTCGCTTTAATCAGAGCGTCCTGTGACGGGAAAATGCTGCCGCCTGAGCAGCCGACCGAAAGGGAAAGAAGAAGAACGAGAATTTTGTAGAAAATATTTGTTATTGCACTGTACATCTATTATTTGCCTCCGCAATTTATATTTTTGAAAAGAAGAATGTCACTCCAGCCGTTTCCGCCGAAGAATTTCAACAGAATATCACTGAATATTTTAAGTATTTTTGTTACAAGCTTGAGGAATACTCTCGGCTTTTCCTCCGGCTTTGCAGTGCCGTTCTGAATTTCGAATACCGTTTTGTCGAACTCGTCCCTGACGGCGTCAAAGTCCTCGGTTTTCATATAAGTACTGTTGATTGCCGTTTCCGCTTTTGCGATTGCCGACGCAAGCTTCTGTGTGTTTTCGGGGGATAGTGACGATGTATCGGCGGTTTTCCAACGGTTTACGTCCTTTATAAAGTCGCGGGAATCACGCGCGTAGTTAAATTGCGGAAATGCCGGGTCGGAATGAACGTTTTTGAACGAGCCGTCGGTTATTATTCTTACCGCAAGCTTTATTATCACGTTGTTCCTTGCCGTGGTTTCGTGATTCTGCCCCTTGAAAAAAAATGTGGTTTCACAGAGAATGCCGGAGGATGCATCCACAAGTCTCGCATCGTCAATATGCCGGTGTGACTTGTCCGTGCAGAAAGTGTTTGCCTGTGCGTAGCCTTCCGGAAGCGGTTTGTCAACGGCGACCGTCGTTGCGCCGAGCGATTCCGAGTCGGTGTGAATTATACCGTCGGCGTTTACCTTGTCCCATGAGTCGCAGATCTTGTAAAGAGTGTAGTTGTAGTCGACGATATCAAAGAACTCAACACCTTTTGCCTGCGCTTCAAGAATGCGGCTGCGATGGTTGAGCTGTGCGGTATAATACCAGTCGGTTTCTTTGACTATATGAACGCTGTCTTCGTCTTCGAGATATTTCGCGCGGCACGCAGGGTAGTCCGCCGACGGTATCAGCGCCCAAAGGCAGGTGCTGTTTTCGAGATAATCTTCGATAAGTGTGTCAACCGCTTTATCCAAAATTGCGTTCAGATCGGCGTTCGGCATAATTCTTAAAATTATGTTTATAAGATATGCCAAAGCCTGCTGATCGTCATCGAGAAGCGACGGGAACATGTAGCCGTAAAGCGCATCGTCGTCATCCAAAAGACCGTAGCGGTAGATATCGCCGAGTACGGCTGCACCGTCGGAAGCAGGGACGATAAAGCATACTCTGTTTACATCGTCGGAGAAATCAAGTCCCTTGTCGATGTATACCTGCATAAGAGCGTTGAAAAGCGAGCCGCCCTGACTTATCGGGAGAATATTCACTTTGTCGTGTCCGGTTTCTCTCTTGGCAATCTGAATGAGATCAAACAGGCGTTCCGCAGTGGCTTTGATGTTGCCGGTTGAAACGTATGAGAAGAAATAGAGATGGTCAAGACCGACCTTTTCGACATATTCTTCGAGAGGAATCTGGTCAAGAGCATATTCTCGGTCCTCTTCGCTTAAATTCGCAAGGGAAGTGTTATACTCCGTTGCGCGTATGTCTTTTACGGGACGTCCGTATTCGTCAAGCTTTATGTTTTCAAACATTGCTCTGCCGAGCACATCCGCAATTGCCTGAGCGCTCTTATTGTCCTTGTCGCGCTGAGTGATAAGCATTTTTGCAATGGGAAGAAGCGCGTTTTCAAGCGCATCTTTTACAATGTCGTTTGATGCCTCCATAAAAAAAGGCTTGCTGTATTTTTCGCCTGCCGAGTTAAGCTTTTCGTTGCCGTTTTCGTCATAAAATCTGACATCCGACTGAAAGATGCCCGGTACGACTACAGTGGGGTAAACATCACAGCCGACCGTGTTTTTCGGGACCGCAAAAGCCGCCGGGGCAAAAACGGTAATAAACAGTACGGTTGACAAAAAAAAGGAAAAAGTTCGTTTAATATTTGTCATTAGGATAAACTCCCTTAAACTTAATATAAAAATTATAATATGCAGATGTGAATAATTTGTGAACGTTTATCGGTGGCTTAACGGTGCTGCAAAAATTCTTTGTTTGTTACAAAAAATACAGACCCTTTTTGTGTAAAATGCCTTTTTCGATTAAGACGATTATTACATTTTTAAGGTCAAATGTTACAACCGTGTAATAATTACAGAAAAAGAGGGTATACTTAAAACATAAAAACAATGTGTGTGTTTCCTCGGAAAAGGGCAGTTCGTCAGAGCTGCTTTTTTTCTTGCAATAAATCCCAAAGTATGTTAGCATTGATGAGAACAGAGAAACGGAGGGCATTTTATGATAAAAAAAGCCGAAAAAGAGTTTATCTTCGGCACGGATACCGTGACCGCTTCGTGTCACGCTTCAACAGTGCTGCCGCTCGGTGACGGAACGGTTCTTGCGGCGTGGTTCGGAGGCAAAAAAGAGGGCGACGACAGTGTCGGAATTTTTTTGTCGGTACGCGGTCAAAACGGAAACTGGAGCAGTCCTAAGCTTATCTCCGAGGATGTGCCCGTGCCGCATTGGAATCCCGTGTTGTATGAACGTTCCGACGGTGAAATAGTGCTGTTTTATAAGTACGGTCATGAAATTTCCGATTGGATAACAAAGTATGTTTTTCTTTCACGCGGCGGCGATGTGATATCGACGCCTGCGGAGCTTGTCCCGGGTGACACATCCGGCGGCAGGGGACCCGTGAAAAATAAGTGCCTTCGCCTTTCGGACGGACGGCTGCTC
>OMRJ01000022.1 GCA_900313475.1 uncultured Eubacteriales bacterium
AAGCTCCTCCAGCGAATAAAAAAAGCACCACATCAAAATGATGAGGTGCGATAAAAATAAGCAAAAAAATAACGGGTATCTGATCAAGAAATGAACAGATACCCGTTTATAGGACTTATTTCAGGCGAAAAAGCCTGATTTTTGAAGCCGTATTTTCATCAGTTTTCGATGCTGAAAACCCTTGATATTACTGGCTTTTTTGCTTAATTCCGCGAGTTTTTAATTGCGGCCTGTGATGCAAGCAATACATAGCGCCAACTATTTCATATCCACACGCTCACATTCAAATCCACCCACTTGTAGACTCTCCTGCGGGTCGAAAAGCTGTAAATGTACTTCTTCGCATCGTCGATCGTCAGTGTAAAGGAGCCGATTTTGATGTGGTCATCAGGGTCAAATTCACCTTCCGCCTTGTTTCCGGTTCTCAGATACCAGCGGAACTCATCCTTTGACACCCAAATGCGCTCAATAAACGCCTCCACAATGCTTTCGGGGATAACCGAGTAGTCAAATCCGGTGTACTCCTTCAAACGCTCTCGCAGTTCCAAGAGCTTGGCGGAGTAGTCCTCGTTGCTTGTCAGCTCTTTCTCAGGCTGTAAGCCTTTGATTTCTTCCGTGAGCTTGGCAACACGATCCTCAATCTCCTGCTTCTTTGAGCGAAACATTTCCTTATCAATGTCACCCTCGGCTCTCATCTCAATCAGGTTTGTCCGCTTATTCATCAGCTTCTCGATTTCGCCTTGCTTGCGCTGGATAACATCCGTATTGTCCGGCAGTTCCTCCTGATCGGCAATGTGCTTTTCGAGCATCGCATAAGACAAGTCCATCACTTTGTCGGCGTTTTCGATGTACCGGTCAAATACCTGCTCCGCCATCATTTCCAGCTTCCAGCCCTGAATATAAGGCGATTCACACGAATGCTCAATGGAGATGCCTTTGTTCAGGCGTTTGGCGACGCTCCCACGGTTTACAGAAGTGTAGCACTGGTAATCAACGCCGTCTGTCCGCCCGTCACGGGAATGAAACCGCAAGTTGAACTTGTTTCCGCACTGACAAATCATCAAGCGTCCGAAAGCAGTGGTATGCTGCATTCTTCCGACTCTGCGTTTTCCTTTGTTATGGTTTTTCATAAGCACTGACTTGGCATTCATCAGTTTCTGCACTTGCTCGTACTCCTCAACGGTTACGATTGGCTCGTGTGCACCTTGAACCTGAATATACTCCAAATCACCGTAATTCTTGATTTTCTTCTGCTTCAGGAAATCAGGCGTATATTCCTTGTGGTAGGTTATGATGCCGCAGTAAAAGGAATTGCGAAGCATTTTCGCAATGTACGATGCGAACCACCGTTCCTTTCCCATTGCCGTCAGCCGCCCCGCTTTTTCAAGCTCATACTGGATAGCTGTCACCCCCATTCCACTCAGGTACATATCGTAGATCATTCGCACCGTCTTTGCCTGTTCGGGGTTGATGACCATCTCCTTGCCCACACGGTCGTATCCGAGGATATTCCCGTTACCATAAAACACGCCGTTTTGCATAGAGGTCTGCTGTCCGGCTTTTACACGGATGGATGTCTTGCGGCTTTCGTCCTGTGCAAGCGTTGCCATTATCGTAAGCCGCAATTCGCCGTCGCCGTCAAAGGTTTTGATGTTATCGTTGAGGAAAAACACCTCCACACCGTATTCCTTCAACAGCCGAGTGTACTGAAGGGTATCTACTGTGTTTCTCGCAAAGCGGGAAACCTCACGGGTAATAATCATATTGAACTTCTTCTGCCGTGCATCCTCAACCATTTTCATAAACTGCGGACGCTTCTCAGCCGATGTTCCCGTAATACCTTCATCAATATACTGTGCGGTCAGAGTCCAGTCAGGTCTTGCCGCCAAAATTGGCTTATACCAGTCAAGCTGGTTACCGAGAGCTGAAAGCTGTGCTTCGTGCTCCGTCGATACACGAGCGTATATAGCAACATCTCTCTTTTGAAAATCGGAATTTAATCCATACATTACTTACCCTCACCTTCCTGCTTTTCCTTTTTGTAACAGGTGAAATCGGCAATGCAGACATCATCCTTGTATTCCTGAAGGATGTTCCTAAATACATAGCCGGGGATTTCGCCGTCAAGATAAAGCTGCTCAATGAGTTTCAGTGCACCGAAAATATTGTTTTCTTTATCTGCCTTAATCATATTCATTTTCGGACACCTCCTCAACGATGCGATTTTGGCAATCGCACATTCGAGGGCTTCTTCCAAATCGAATAGTCAAAGCCACGGTATTGGCTGCACACATCACAAAGCTCCCGCACCGTTTGAATGGGATTTGAGCGTTCAACCCAATAGGCAGGATCGTTGAAGTAGACATCCGCACATCTGCGGCACAGGCACAGCTCCATATACGGAGGGTGTTTTTTGAAATCAGTCATTTCCCAGCCCTCCATTCTCCGCAACGAATTGGCGGATTCGCTTTTGTATGCGGGAGAGTCTGAGCGAAACAGCCGCAACAGAGGTGTGATATATCCGGTCTGCTACTTCTGAAAGCGTGTATCCATCCCGATACAGCAGAGTCAGAAGTTCTTTCTGATTTGTGTTGAGTTTGCAAATTGCACAATATAGAGCGTTGTTTTCGATTTCGTCGATCCAGCCGTACCGACCGCACTCGCTCAAATCCATCGTGCAGGTCATCGTAAGCAGGAATTTTTTGTGCAGTGCGTTTCTGCTTTCTTCGCCGTCACTTTCAAGCTCCTCAATGGACTGAATGTGAATTGCATAAATGCGGTTATTTCGGTATTCCTGCAAATCTTGCAGGTACATCGCTTGTATCTGTTCCTCGTTCATCCCGCATTTGCGGTATTCCTTTGCCTGCGCTTTTTGCGCCTGCTCAAACTTCTTTCTTTCGTAGCCGTTATTCCAGCTCATAGTAAAATCTCCTTTGAATTTTGAATTTGGTGTTTGGGTTCAAAATTCGGAGATCACGGATAGCGGGAAACGGCGCTTTGCCACCGGAACAGGGACATAACTTTCTCCTTTCTGCTCAGGAGAAAGCGAAAAGGGTACAAAAAAAGCCGCTGTAGCTTTCAAGTCAATGCTTGATGGCTACAACGGCTTCTTCTTTCAGCTCGTCCTATTTAATTCGCTTCGCCTAAGCTGCTTATAACTTGGTGAAAAATGCGATCTCATTTTTAGAAAACATCTTTCACGGCTGCTGTCGGCAAATAGGCAATAAAAAAGCAGCTACGAACCTTTGAGGCTGTAACTGCTTCGTATGACCTTTTCATTTGCCTACTCGACCGGATTGCTGAGAGAGTATGGTGGGCAGAAAATTTTTAGGCAAGTAAATTGCTCGCACTTTTTGACAATGCCATTATAACACGGCAGTTTTTCCGTGTCATCGGCGTATCCGTGCCACTTTCTCGCCATTTTTCTGCCACGCACCAAAGAAGGCTGCAATCCGTCAGCATAGACAGTATAGCAGAGGCGAAGTCGGACTTTCAGTAGGAAATCGGTCGGATTTTCATCGGACTTTCGTCGGACAAAGGTCGGACTTTTCTGTATTGGTAAAGAATTCGGGTATCTCGCTTTCATCTCCCTCTGCATCAAAAATGCCACGAAATGCAGGGATCGCATAACCCCATAGGGCTATTCCAAGCAACATAACCGCCTCCTTCTTTCGGTCATAAAAGGTGCTGCGTTCTAAATTAAGTATCTCCAGCAGCTCACTTTCAGTATAGCGGAAAGCGGTCAGATAACTCTTGGAGAGTATCTCGTGGTAAAGTCGTCCGTTATTGTAATAGTCATAAACCTTACTCATTGCCTTGTCGATGAGGTCGATCATCCACTTATTTTCAAACAGGTTGCACACACGGCGCTCAAACTCGCTGCGTTCTATATCGGGCGCAAACTCCTCCAAATAGACCAAGGCATCCGTCAAATCGTCGCCGTAGTAATAGATTTCCTCATTTACGCAGTTACAGTCTGAAAGCGTCGCCCAAACCACATCACGGTAAATGCTCAAAAGCAGCTTTGTTTTATGGAATATGTCGTCCTGCGCCAAACCCAACTGCTCGTACATCTTTGCAATGTTTTTTACTGCCTTTGTATTGTTTCTCCCCATTGCTGCTCCTTTTCCGTATGAACGGGCATACTAATCACGATTGTGTATATTCAACGCCTAAAAAATTGCAGTATCTTTCCGAAACCCCTTGACAAGACACGCAAGTTCGAGTAATATAAATACGCAGCTTAATTGCGTGTTTATATTATACGCAGTTTATCTGCGTTTGTCAACAGATAATAGCAATTTAATTTCTAACATATTTTGAACACTACGGAGGACGGTACAATGAGGTTTTGCGAGAAATTAAAAGAAGCCCGCAC
>OMRJ01000106.1 GCA_900313475.1 uncultured Eubacteriales bacterium
ATAAAGCCTTTCCCCGTAAAGCTGCTTAAATCCTTCGGCGGCGGCGACGGCTACACGTCGGCGTTCCTGTTCAGCCTCTTTGAGGGCAAAGAGATGATAGACTGCCTTGAGTTCGGCTCTGCTTCGGCGGCAATGCTCGTTGCATCGCACGCATGCTCGCAGGATATGCCCACCGTCAGACAGGTCGAGGATTTTATTGCCGCGGAAAAGAAAGAGTACGGCGAAATGGTAGCGAGAGTGTAAGGAGGACGCGTTGTGTTTGAACGTCTTGAATTCGACGCAAACGGAAAAAAAGTCCTTTGCGAAATGAACGGCAAAAACGCCGATATGAAAATGAATATATATGTAAAGCGTCTTGTCCCCGGCGAGAGTATTTACATAAATGACGACATATGCGAAACGGCTGTGCTTCTTCTCGGCGGCAAGGTCACGTTCGGTTTCGGTAAACGCCGCGAGGAATGCGAAAGACGCGACCCGTTTGAAAAGAAGCCCTATGCGCTTCATGTGTGCAAAAACACCGAAATCACGGTCGAAAGCGAAACGGGAGCGGAGATAATCATTCAGCAGACCGACAATGAAAACGAGTTTCCGATTGAGTTTTACACTCCCGAAAGCTGTCTTTATCAGGAGTTCGGCAAGGGTCAGTGGGACGGCACGGGTCACCGAGTCGTTTCCACAATGTTTGATTACGACAACGCCCCGCACTCCAACCTTGTTTTGGGAGAAGTGTTTACAAAGCCGGGCAGATGGTCGAGCTATCCGCCGCATCACCACCCGCAGCCGGAGGTGTATTATTACCGCTTCGACAAGCCGCAGGGCTTCGGCGCGTGCTATCTCGGCGACGATGTGTATAAGAGCACCGACGGCTCCTACTGCTGCATAGAGCCGGGCAGGGATCACGAGCAGGCGGCGGCTCCGTGCTATGAGATGTATTATGTGTGGATGATCCGCCACAACGACGGCGATCCGTGGTATAAAACCACTCGCATAGTGGGCGGGGAGCACCAATGGATAATTGACGCAAAATAAGGAGGAGAGCGCAATGGCAAAAATGACGACTGCGCAGGCTCTCGTCAAATTTCTTGACAATCAATATGTTTCCTTTGACGGAGAGGAGACAAAATTCGTAGAGGGCATTTTTACTGTATTCGGTCACGGAATAGTGTGCGGACTCGGTCAGGCACTTGATGAGAATCCGGGCGGACTTAAGGTCTTTCAGGGCAAAAACGAGCAGGGCATGGCTCATGCCGCAGCATCGTTTGCAAAGCAGCACAACCGCCGCAAAATTATTGCGTGCTCGTCTTCGATAGGTCCGGGCGCCGCAAACATGATAACCGCGGCAGCCACCGCAACCGTAAACAATATTCCGCTGCTGCTTTTCCCCGCCGACACATTCTCAACTCGTCAGCCGGACCCCGTTTTGCAGCAGTTCGAGCAGCCCTCATCGCTTTCGATAACCACGAACGACGCATATAAACCCGTTTGCAGATATTGGGACAGAATAGCGCGTCCCGAACACCTGATGTCGGCTATGCTTAACGCTATGCGCGCACTCACGGATACCGCAAACGCAGGCGCGGTGTGCATATCTCTTTGTCAGGATGTTGAAGGCGAAAGCTATGATTATCCCGAAGATTTTTTCAAAAAAAGAGTGCATAAGATAACGCGTATCGTTCCGTCGCTCGACGAGATATCCGATATCGCGGAAATCATTTCCGTGGCAAAAAACCCCCTTCTTATCGCCGGCGGCGGCGTTAGATATTCTGAGGCGGGAAAAACCGTCGAGGAATTCTGCGAGGAATTTAACATTCCGTTTGCCGAAACGCAGTCGGGCAAGAGCGCCGTGCTTTCGTCGCATCCGCTCAATCTCGGCGGAGTCGGCGTTACGGGGAATCTTGCCGCAAACACGATAGCGAAGGACGCGGACGTTGTCATAGGCGTGGGCACGCGTTTTTCCGATTTCACAACGGCATCAAAATCTCTGTTCCGGCACGACGGCGTGAAATTTGTCACTATAAACACCGACCGTTTTGACGCCTGTAAGCTTGACGCGACAAAGTGCGTCGCCGACGCAAAGCTTGCCTTGTCCGCTCTCGGTGCCGTGCTTGAAGCGAAGGCGTATAAAACCGGATATGCCGACGAGATAAAGAACGCAAAGGCTGCGTGGAACGATGAAATGAAGCGTCTTGCCGATTATTCCTACGACGAAAATTTTGAACCGCTCATAAAAGCACGCGACGAAAAGACCATTCCCGAATTTATCGAAATGTACGGCTCGACGCTTACGCAGACGCAGGTTCTCGCGTATATCCGCAAGCATATCGCCGACGATGCGATTGCGGTTGCGGCGGCAGGCTCTCTGCCCGGCTGTATGCAGAGAATGTGGACGACCGACGAACGCTATACATATAATATGGAATACGGCTACTCATGCATGGGTTACGAAATTGCGGGCGCACTCGGCTCAAAGCTTGCCGCTCCCGACAGGGAGGTTTACGCGTTCTGCGGCGACGGCAGCTATCTTATGCTCCACTCCGAGCTTGTAACATCACTTCAGGAGGGCGCGAAAATAAACGTCCTGCTGTTTGATAACTCCGGCTTCGGCTGTATAAACAATCTTGAAATGAGTAACGGTATCGGCAACCTTGCAACGGAGTTCCGTCACAGAGATGAAAACGGACAGCTTCTCGGCAGTCTTATGAACATCGACTTTGCCGCATGTGCCGCAGGCTACGGCTGCAAAACATATAAAGTCAGAAGTCTCGACGATTTGAAATTTGCGCTTGAAGACGCAAAAAAACAGACCGTGTCAACCTTGCTTGACATAAAAGTGTTACCCAAGACCATGACGGACGGCTACGGCGCGTGGTGGCATGTCGGCATTGCCTCAACCTCGGCAAAGGAATCCGTGCGTAATGCATATAAATCAAAAGAAGAAAATTTAAGCAAAGCGAGGAAATATTGATATGCTCGATAAAAACAAAGTAAAGCTCGGCATTGCTCCCATTGCGTGGACAAATGACGACATGCCCGATCTCGGCGCGGAAAACACGTTTGAACAGTGCATTTCCGAAATGGCTCTTGCCGGATTTACAGGCTGCGAAGTCGGAAACAAATATCCCAAGGACACAGCGGTTCTTAAAAAAGCGCTTGAGCTTCGCGGCATGCAGATATGCAACGCGTGGTTTTCGTCATTCCTGCTCACAAAGCCCTATGAGGAAGTGGAAGCGGAGTTTATAAAGCACATCTCTTTTCTTAAGGAGATGGGCGCGAAGGTCGTAGGCATTTCGGAACAGAGCTATTCGATACAGGGCACCGACAAGCCCGTTTTTGAGGCAAAATATGTGATGAAGGACGACGAGTGGAAGCTTTTCTGTGACGGTCTTAACAAGCTCGGCAAGGTTGCAAAGGACATGGGCATCGCGCTCACTCTGCACCACCACATGGGCACCGTAGTGCAGACGGAAGCCGAAATAGACAGAATGATGGAAAACACCGACCCCGAGCTTTTCGGTCTGCTGTTTGACTCCGGTCACCTTGCCTATTGCGGTGAGGACTACATGTCGGTTCTTAAAAAATATGCAAAGCGCATCAAGCACGTTCACCTCAAGGATATTCGCCCCGACAAGGTTAAGAAGGTAAAGGATGAGCATTTAAGCTTTTTGCAGGGCGTTCGCCTCGGCACATTTACCGTACCCGGAGACGGTGCTATCGACTTCGCGCCTATTTTCGACGTGCTCGCCGAAACAGGCTATGAGGGTTATGTTCTCGTTGAAGCCGAGCAGGATCCGGCAATAGCAAATCCGTTTGAATACGCTCTCAAGGCACGCAAGTATATCGCAGAAAAAGCAGGTCTGTAATCGACCGTAAAGGAGAAAAATCCAATGGCAGAAAAACTCAAATATTTTGTAAACGGTCGGTATGTCGAGTCGAAGACCGACAAATACTACGACCTTCACAACCCCTCGACGGGTGAAGTTACGGGCTATGCGCCCAACTGCACCGCAGAGGAGGTAAACGAGGCAATCGCCGCGGCAAAGGCGGCGTATCCCGCATGGAGCGCCACTCCCGCAATAAAGCGCGCGCAGATACTCTACAAGGTCAGAGATCTGCTCATTGAACACATGGAGGAGCTTACATATCTTGTCGCCGAAGAAAACGGCAAGGTGTGGGCAGAGGCAGAGGGCGACGTGCTTAAGGCAAAAGAGGGCACGGAGCTTGCCACACAGGTGCCGTCGCTCATGATGGGTGAGAGCATCATGGATGCGTCAAAGGGCTATGATACGGTAAAATACCGCGAGTCCATGGGCGTTTTCGCAGGAATTGTTCCCGTTAATTTCCCTGCAATGATCCCGTTCGGCTGGATGGTTCCCGTCTGCGTTGCGACAGGCAACACGATTGTGCTTAAGGCGGCGTCGCTTACTCCGAGAACCGCTTTGAGAATTGCCGGACTTTATAAGGAAGCCGGCATTCCCGACGGCGTTGTCAATATCGTCACCTGCTCACGTCATGAGATCGACGTTATTCTCGAGCATCCCGACGTAAAAGGTATTACATTTGTCGGCTCCACTCCCGTAGGAAAGCTCATATACGAGAAAGCCGCAAAAACAGGCAAGCGTGTTCAGTGCCTTTGCCAGGCAAAGAACCACGCACTCGTCATGTCGGACACCCCCATCGAAAGAACCGTTGCGGGCGTTATCAACTCCGCTTTCGGCTGCGCGGGTCAGCGCTGCATGGCTCTCTCCTGCTGCGTAGTGGAAGACGCTATCGCCGACAGGTTCGTTGCGGAGCTTAAAAAGCAGGCATCCGCGATAAAGGTAGGCCCCGCTTACGACAAGACTTCAAAGCTCGGTCCCATTACATATGAAAAGCACTATAAAGAGGTGCTTGCAGATATCGACAAGGGCGTCAATGAGGGTGCGACACTCGTGCTTGACGGCAGGAACTGCAAGGTTGACGGCTACGAGAACGGCTACTATGTAGGTCCCACCGTATTTGACAACGTTACGGAAGATATGACTATCGGCAGAGACGAGGTTTTCGGTCCCGTACTTTGTATAAAGCGCTGCAAGGACTTCAACGAGGGTCTTGCGAAAATGAACGCAAACCCCTATGCGAACGGCTCCGTTATATTTACGCAGAGCGGATATTTTGCACGCGAATTTGTCCGTCACACCGACGGCGGCATGGTAGGCGTTAACGTCGGCATTCCCGTGCCGATTGGATTTTTCCCGTTTGCCGGACATAAAAATTCATTCTTCGGAGATCTTCACTGCCTCGGCAAGGATGCCTATCGCTTCTTCACGGAGTCGAAGTGCGTGACCACACGCTGGTTCGACGAGGAAGAAAAGACGAATACCGAGGTTTCCACATGGGACGGAACAATTTAACAAAAAAATAATTTGCAAGGAGAAAAATAAATGCTTACAATTGGTATTATCGGCGCGGGCAGAATCGGCAAGGTTCACCTTGAATCCATTTCTTATCACGTCAAAAACGCGGTCGTCAAGGCTGTCGCAGACCCCTTTATGAACGACGAGACAAAGGCTTTTATCGAGAGCTTCGGCGTTAAGGACATCTACACCGACTACAAAAAGATTCTTGAAGACAAAGACATTGACGCGGTGCTTGTCTGCTCGTCGACCGACACACACTCCGCTATTTCAATCGAAGCTATCAATGCCGGCAAGCATGTTTTCTGCGAAAAGCCCGTTGACCACTCAATCGAGAAGATTCAGGCGGTTGCGGACGCTCTTGCCGCTCATCCCGAAATTAAGTTCCAGGTCGGCTTCAACCGCCGTTTCGACCATAACTTCGCGGCTGTCCGCAAGGCTTATGACGCCGGAAAAATAGGCGAGGCACATATTCTTAAGATAACGTCGCGCGATCCCGAACCGCCGAACCCCAAGTACATTGCCGTTTCGGGCGGTATTTTCCTTGACATGACGATTCACGATTTCGATATGGCTTGCTTCCTTACAAACAGTGATGTTGAGGAGCTTTATGTCAATTCCGCAGTTCTCGTCGATCCCGCTATCGGCGAACAGGGAGACGTTGACACCGCTATCATCACAATGAAAATGGCAAACGGAGCGCTTGCGGTTATCGATAACTCCAGACGCGCCGCCTACGGCTACGATCAGCGTGCAGAGCTTTTCGGCTCAAAGGGCATGGTAGCTACCTCCAACGATACGCTTTCGACTGCCGTTATCTCCGATGAAAACGGCGTTACGGGCGAAAAGCCGCTGTTCTTCTTCCTTGAAAGATACATGGAATCGTTCTCCGAGGAAATGCGTCAGTTTGTAAACGCATGCGAGAACAATACCGAAGTTCCCGTAGGAATCCATGCCGGCATGCAGAGCGTCAAGATCGGTCTTGCCGCAAAGAAGTCCGTCGCGGAGCACCGTCCCGTTGCGCTTTCCGAAATCAAATAATCGGTATTTTACTCCGGAGTCGCTGTCTTCGCTGCAGCGGCTCCGGATTTCTTAAGTTTTGGTAAATAAAATATGAAATAACTGTTAATTTTTATAGTTATTTTAAGGGAAATCGCATATAATAAGCACACCGATGCGAAAGCAGAGGAAATAACAAAACCAAAAGAGGTGTATTTATGTCCGCATTTTTCCAAAAAATCGTAGCATTCTTTGTTGCGGTTCTCGCATTCTTCGGCATCAATATCAATGTTGAAAAGCACGATGTCGATGTCAGGGGCGACGGCTACGCTTATTCGATTGATTTTGAAGACAGAGAAATTGAAATCGAATTCCCCGCAAACCCCACCACCGGCTACGCATGGACATGTGAAATTGACGGTTCCGCGCTTGTTCTGATAAAGGATGAATATGATGCGGATGATAACCCGCTCGGTCTTGCCGGCAAGGGCGGCAAGCAGGAATATGAGTTTAAAGCTGTTCAGCCCGGTGACGCTGCACTTGTGTTTACATATGCGCGTAGTAACTCCGAGGATGCAGCAAAAGTGTTTACGGTAAAAATAAGCGTTGACACAAATTATGAGATAAAAGTTGTCAGCTTTGAAAAAACCAAATAAAATTTTCTTCCTAAGATAAAGCGTCCCGCCTGTCAGTCAGATAGGCGGGACGCTTTTATAGGCTGACGGGATTCGAACCCCATGTCGCCCGTCAGTACCCCTTTTCGGCACTTTTCTCCCTTTTCGTCTTGACTTGCGTCAGCAAGCCTGCACCTCAAAAAACGTATGCCTTGATGTTATATCCCTTTTTGGAATAACTGTGTCGCAGCAAAAAGTCAGGCAACGTTTTTGGGGCTGTAAAAAACTCGGTTTTTTACAGCCCTTTTTAGGGGATAGCAAAAAGATGAGGAACAGACAAACTAAGCAAAATCAAGGCTTCAGACTTGATTTTGCTTACCCGAAGGCGTACAAAGGTACGTCGAGCGGTGAAGTTTTTCTGTAGTATAAAACATAAAACGGACATCTTCTTAATTACCGGAGCAAACTTATGCGGTTATCGCAGTCTTTTGGATTTGCAATTCCGTTAACATATCATGTAAAAACGTTGATCTTTACTGTTTTATACGGTCGTCGCTTTTTTTACATCCCATTCTGTTTTAAACTCGTTCGCGAAATTTATATGTTCCGTTAAGAATATACATCTTAAAAAAGATTTATAACGGTGAAGTTTCCCGTTTCAAGCTTTTTATAGCTTAACCGGCTGTCTTCAAACGTATATCCGAACGGTAGCTTTATTTCGCCGTATATTTCATCGGGCGTATTGACAGCAAGCTTGATTTTGCCGTCGGAGCGTTCCCAGTGCACCGAAACTTTTCCGCATACTGTGTCGTAATATGCCTCTGCGAAACCGAGCGAATCTATAAATCGAGGCTGAATATCGACATTCTTTTCGCCGTCGCGATGCGGGTTGACGTTTATTCCGCCGATGTACTGAATGAACCATGCGGAATAATCGCCGAGAAAGTGGTGATTGAGGGAGGACGGAAATTTTCCGTCCTTCACAAATTCCTCCGGCAGCGCCGTCAGTCCCTGTTCGACTAAATGACCGTACGACGGATAGTCGCGGCGTGTAATCATTTTGTATGCAAGATCCGCTTCGCCGAAATCGGCAAGCACGCGGAACAGTACCTTTGTGCCGATAAGACCGATGTCAATCTTATCGTCGGACGCGTGAATTATCTGTAAAAGCCGAGCAAAAGCCGCCTGTTTTTCGGAATCGTTAAAAAGTCCGTAGTAAATTGCGGCTGCCTGTCCCGTTTGAGAGTTGCCCTTTGCCGTCATCGTGCCGAAGTCGATGAGATATTTTCTGCCGTTTTCCCTCAATTTTTCATATATGCTCCGACAAAAGTCGCTCTGCTCTTGAAGCCCGATTTCCCTCAGCATGAACGACGCTTTTTCCATGTTGTCCATCGACGCAAGTGTGTCGGTAAGCTCAAGCGGCGGTTTTACTGCGCTGACTGGACACCAATCGCCCAAGCCGAAGCATGCCAGACCGCGTTCGTTGAGTTTTTTCGACAGATAATCGGCGTAGCGAATAAATGCGGCGGCGTTGTCTTCTATTATTTTTTTGTCACCGCGCATTATATACGTCTGATAGGAGAGATTGAAAAGCACGGCGTCCCACACAGGTCCGTTGCCCCAGTGATAACCCCATCCTCCGGTCGGAATAATGCCGGGAAGCTGTCCGTTTTCGGTCTGCGCGGCTCTGATATTGTCGAGCCACTGCGCATAGCTCTTTTCGGGCGCGAAGTTATACGATGTCTGTTCCGACGAAACCGATGCATCGCCCGTCCACCCGTTTTTCTCGCGATGAGGGCAATCCGTGGGGAAGTAATAAAAGTTTGAAAGCGTTGAGTTTCTTGCAATTTTTTGCAGTTCATTTGCCGTTTCGTCCGAGCAGCGGAAATTGCCGCGCGTTTCGATTGCAGAGGAATATTTAGTAAATATGAGCAAATCTTCGGTTGCCTGTTCATCCTCAAGACCGAGCACAAGCGCATAACGGGCGCCGTGATATGTGAACATCGGCGTGAATTCTTCCTCGCCCTCGCCGTTCAGAATATAGATATCGCGCTGCGAGTATCCTTCCGGAAAGAAATCTATGTTGCTGTATTCAAGCTCGCCGTTTTCGTTCAAAAACTCGGCAAACTGAATGTCTATCTGCTGACCGCGTTTTCCCGAAATTTTGAGTGTTTCGATGCCTGCGGTGTTCTCGCCGAAGTCATAGAGCCAGCCGTCGGTTTCTTTTGAACAGACCTCTGCCGCTTCTTTTACCACGTCATGCCGCGGACGGTACTCCGCTTTTTTACATTTTGTAATGCTTATCGGCTTCAGCGGTTCGCCTGTCGGAAGTATCGGTTCGGCGGTACACATTATCCTTTTTCCGCGCGGAGTCTCGGCGCGAACGGCAGTTTGCCATTTCGAATCGTCGAAATCGGGCAGAAAGCAGCCTTTTATCTCTTTGCGCGCGTCATAGAAACAGCCGCACCTCAAATCGTCAAAGGTTATAGCCGACGGATGTGTTTTTACGTCGGAATCGGCTTCAAGCACTGTTTTATTACCGTTTTTATCCGTTATCTCGATTGCAAAGGCAAAGCGCGGCGCGCCCCTGAAATCGGCAAGATCAAAGTCCCATATCTGTCCGCCCGGACAGTTTTGCATGCCGTTTCCGAGAATGACGCCGAGCGTGTTTTTGCCGCTTTTTATGTACGGTGTAAGATCGTAGCTGTCATAGTAAACGAAGTGATCGGGGTTTGAAATGTAAGGCGCGATAATGCCTTTTGTGATTTTTTTACCGTTGATAAAGACCTCATAAAATCCGAGTCCTGTTATTGTCAGTTCGGCGCTGTTACCGTCACATACGGTAAAGCTTTTGCGGAACATCGGGGCGGGAACATGGTGAGTGTAGGTCGAATAATCGTAACCGGCACAAATAAATTTACACGATAACATTTTTTTTGATCTCCTCTCAAATTTGTTTTAGCTTATATGACACGTTTTCGCCCGTGACCGTTACCACCGCATAGTCTCCCTTGCGGATGCTTCCGGGATTCAGCAGCAAAAGCCCGTCCGTGTCATCGGCGAATTGCGAATGCGTGTGCCCGAAAAGACAAATGCGCGCATTTTGCTCCCTTGCCGCGAGCGACAGTCGATACAGTCCGCTTTTGACATCGTACCTGTGCCCGTGGCATG
>OMRJ01000109.1 GCA_900313475.1 uncultured Eubacteriales bacterium
ATAAACAATTCGGCAGTGACATCAAATACCGCATATCCGTTTTGCTCGGTAAATTCGGCGTTTTTTCCGCCGGCGACAACCGTGAACTCGGTGCACCAGCCGGGAATCCTCACAAACAGCTTTTTGCCTTCTGCGTTTTCAACTTTAATGCACACGTTACCGTTCTTCGGATACTCCGTGACCGTCTCTATTTTTGCCGTTTTGCCGCCGATGTTTATTTCCGCTTTGCTTGAAACAAACTGGTCAGTGACAATCTTTTCATCGTCAAAAAAATAAATATATTCTCCCATGCCGGCTGTAAATCTCGTAATATTCGGCGGACAGCACGATGTATCGAAAACCTTTGAACGCTGCGGCTTCGGGAACTCGTTTGAGACATCGGGACGTGCCGAATTACGGCTGCGCAGTCGCGGCGTCGTCTCGATGGGATCGCTGTAAAAAAAGCTTGATCCGTCAAGCGACACACCGGCGGGGAAGGCATTGTATATGACGCGCTCAAACACATCGCCGTATTTTGAATCAAGATCGCATTTTGTCATTCTGTGTGCGAAAAACGCAAGCGATATTGCGGCACATGTTTCCGTATACGCAGTCTTATTCGGGAGATCCCAGTCGAGAGTAAACGCCTCGCCGAATTTGCTTGAACCTATGCCGCCGGTTATGTACATTCTGCGGTGTGAAATGTTATCGAAAATACGTTTGCAGGCATCAAGCATTTCACCGTCGTTATATTCATATGCTATATCCGCCATCGCACTGTAGAGATAACACGCCCTTACGGCGTGACCCTCCGCCGTGCTCATTTCACGAACCGGGGCATAATCCTGCAATTCATATTTGCTGCTGTCACGGTAAGCCGTATCCTCCGCGTGCTTGCCGCGCTCGTCAAGAAAATATTTTGAAAGCTCAAGATAACGTTTCTCACCTGTGCAGTGCCAAAGCTTCACAAGTGCAAGCTCAATCTCCTCGTGTCCCGGAGTAAAGTAAGATGCCGAATGCTCTGTTACGAACACTTTTTCCACAAGGTCGGCATAGCGGCACATCGCATTTAAAAGCTTTCTCTTACCGGTGGCATTAAAATACGCAACAGCCGCCTCAATAAAGTGTCCGCAACAATAAAGCTCATGATCAACACGGCGGGTAAAACGTGCAGACGGCTCAAGCTGTTGAAAATATGAGTTGAAATATCCGTCCGCGGTCTGTCCTGCGGCAACCCTGTCTATCATTTCGTCGCAGAGCTTTTCAAGACGCTCGTCACCGTGTTTTTCTATTATATATGCGGCGGCTTCTATCCACTTCGCGACGTCGGAATCCCAGAAAATATGAGGCTTTTTGTCCATTCCCTGACGCCACATAAGACGCAGCGCGTCAAAACGTCCGGTTTCGCTGAACCTGTTATATACACTGTAAATCGTAACACGCCTGTTAAGGTCATCTCTGTCAAGCCAAAAACCGCCCGTAATATCGACATTTTTAAGCGCCGCAGCTCTGAGTTTATCCATATATTACACTCTCCCATCCGCGTTCCTGCGGTATTAGTAAAGCTATAATAGCAAACAATAAAATAAAGTGCAATACATTTCCTTATTATTCGAATGTTTTTCAATACTCCGGTGCAGGTTTTAATTCTTTTTTCGGTGTCTCCGAAAAGTTGTAAAAAACTATTGACAAAACGCGCTCGGCATTATATAATATCAAGCGTTCCCGATGAGGTGAACATAAAATAAAGAGGAATAGTGTAACGGTTAGCACTGCAGACTCTGACTCTGCCTGTTGGGGTTCGAATCCCTATTCCTCTGCCACAAAAACGGTGAAAACGATTACGTTTTTTGCCGTTTTTTATTTTGAATAAACAGCACATGAAAATCTGTCGGAATGACCGTCGCTCTCAATCCGGGCGGGCAAAGCAACCGTGCGGCGGTAATGCGATTGCAAGGTCTTAATCAGCCGGCAGTTTTTTGAGAAAATACGTCTCCTGTCATTGACGCCTCTGCAGGACGGACAAAATTACCGTAATGTAACTATTGAAAAAGCTGTATATTTATGTATAATATATTTTATATATATACAACCACGGCAAAGGAGACACAATTCATGACGGAGAAAAACAAAACAAAACCGATAAAAAACGGCGACGGACTGAACATTGACAAAAAAACGGTAATAAGCATTACGGCGGTACTCGTGGCAGTGCTGTTGCTTGCGGGAGTGCTTACACAGATAGTCCCGCGCGGCGAATACACAACTTTTACCGATCCGGTAAGCGGCAAGGCAGAGATAACAAGCGAGAGCACATATATCCCCGACAACAGCTACAAAATGCCCATATGGAAAATTTTTGCTTCTCCCGTTATGGTCTTTGTCGATGCATCCACACGTGAAACAGGCATGACCGGTATTCTCATCATCGCTTTTATCGTACTTATGGGCGGCACGTTTTTACTTCTTGACAGATGCGGCGTGCTTAAATATATGGTCGCAGTCATCATAAAGAAATTCGGAAAACGAAAATATCTTCTCATGGCTGTGATGATATTCGCCTTTATGCTGCTTGCATCCACAGCCGGAATTTTGGAAGAAAGCGTCACGGTGGTCCCTATCGCCGTTGCAATATCTCTTGCTCTCGGATGGGATTCAATGGTCGGACTCGGTTTAAGTCTGATATCCATAGCATTCGGCTTCACGGCAGCTACATTCAATCCGTTTAACGTTATGACCGTGCAGCGTCTTGCAGGTGATGTAAAGATATTCTCAGGGCTTTGGCTTCGAGTTATCGTATTTGTGCTTGTTTATTTTGTGCTGTTCGGCTTTCTCGCTCTCTATGCGCGCAGAATCGAAAAGCACCCGGAAAAGAGTGTCTCATTTGAATCGGACAAAGCGCTTCGTGAAAAATACACAATATCCGATGTAGAAGCCGTGCTGACCGACAGCGCATCGGGCAAAGCGTCAAAAGCATTTTGCATCTGCCTTATCTGTGCGCTCACATGCATAATTCTCGACTTTGCTTTGAGTATCGGCGGCACTCTCTCAATGGGCGGCATTGCGCTGTTCTTTGTTCTCGGCGGCGTTTCGGCGGCGCACTTTAAGGGATACTCCGCGCGGGATATTCTGTCGGGCTTCGGGGAAGGTATAAAAACAATCGCACCCGTAATTCCGCTGATTTTCGTAGTTATTGCAATCGCATACATTTTGAACACCGGAAAAATAATGCACACGATCCTGTATTCCGTTTACAAGCTGCTCGGCGGAATGGATGCATACGGCGCAATACTGCTCATATTTGTTTTCATAGCGCTGCTTGAATTTTTTATAGGTTCGGGCACGGCAAAGGCATTCCTCGTGATGCCGCTTGTAATTCCGCTTGCACACCTCAAGGGTATAAGCTCAAATGCGGTCGCGCTCGCCTTCAGCATGGCGGACGGATTCACAAATCTTCTTTATCCCACGTCGGGCATCATGATAATCGCGATAGGACTTATCGGCGTCAGCTACAGAAAATGGCTTAAATTCAGTTGGCCGCTGTTTGTCGCGGAGGCTGCGGTCGCCGTAGCGGTGATGCTGTTTTCC
>OMRJ01000227.1 GCA_900313475.1 uncultured Eubacteriales bacterium
AGTTCTGTCGGGCTTGAAATTGAGCCAATACGGGATGCACGGCGCTTTTTCGCGGACGGATGCAATGTCTTTCATTTCTATACCCGTGAAAAAAATGTTTTCGGTAATGCCGTATTCGTCCGCAAGAGGGGGGATTTTTTCGATATTCCCGACGGCTTTGACGTCTATATTTATTGTTTTATCCGTGTGTTTTGACGCAAAAGCAAAAGCTTCGCGAATCGAAAAGCATCCGTCTTTCGGGGCGTCGTGCGAAAGCACGGGAGCACCGTCCGATGTGAAGTTCAGATCAAATTCAACCGTATCTGCGTTGCTGTTAAATGCGGCAGCCAGCGAAGCCGACGTATTAGGCTTCGTATTGTTTGCACCCGCATGTGCTGTGACCGTGAATCCGCTCGGCATAAGCCGAACTCCGCGTTTGATACAATCGATTTTTTTCAGCGTAAAAACCGACAATGTCGAAAGCCCCGCAGTAAGCAGCGTTACCGCTGCGGATACGGCGGTTTTTTTTCTTATTTTCATTGTCTTATGCTATCGGTTCGCCGTTTGAATTAAACAGCGGAAGCTTTTCAAGATATATTATATCGTCTCTTTTCTGTGCGTCTCCTTCTGCAAGGATAGTCATTTTTCCGCAGATGTTACCGCCTGCTTCCTTGGCAAGCTTTTCAAGCGCGGCAAGAGATTCGCCCGTTGAAATAACATCATCGAGCAGCAGTATTTTTTTGCCTTTCATCATTTCTGCGTCGGCTGTGTCAAGATACAGCTTCTGATCTTTAGCGGTGGTGATGGAGTGAACGTCCACTTCAAAAACACCTGTCATGTAGAGCTTCGGATTCTTTCTTGCCACAAAATATTTTTTATCGCCGTGCTGACGCGCCATTTCGTGAATAAGCGGAATTCCCTTTGCTTCGGCGGTGAGCAGGTAATCGTATTCGGGTGCTTTTTTCAGAAGCTCCTTTGCGCATGCCACGGTCAGCTCCGCGTCTCCGAAAATCACGAAGGCGCCTATCATAAGCTTATCGTTAAGCTTGCAGAGGGGGAGCTGTCTTTTGCAGCCGGCTATTGTCATTTCATAATACATTGTGAATTTGTCCTTTCGGATGAATTGCACCGTGCAGCGGTGCTGTGGATTGAAGCAAATCATTCCCACAATCTATTATTATAGTAGAAAAAAACAAAAAGTCAACAATTCAATATAATTAAGTTTGACTCCGCCGCCTGTCAGCTGATGTAATCCTCAGCGATGCTCATGAGTTCTTCTTCCGACAATGCCGTTATCCCGTACATGAGAGCTTCACGTTCACAGTCTGAAAAAAACATCCCGTCCGTGCTTATCTGTGTTATCGGCGAGCCGTTTCTGTCGGTAAAAACTATGCTTTTACCGTCTTCGGACAGTATTGCGGCACATGGAGTCAATAAAGACGAAGCTGTTCCGTTGCCTTTCTCGAAGAAAAACAACCCGCATATGAGCGTACATAAAAGCATTATAGATAAAAAAAGAAACAATAATTTGTTCTGATTGCCCAAAAAATCACCTTTATAACAAAATTGTAATTATATTTTTTGCAGAAAATTCGGAAAAATACTAAACAAACGCAGAAAAGTATGATACAATAAGCGAAACATGCTTTGTTTTCCAAAAATTACTTTTTTACGGAGTTAAATTATATGGCAAAAGAAAGAACGGCTGATGCCGTGAAGAAAAAAAAGAAAAAAAAGAAAAAAATGAGCAAAGGGCTTACCGTTTTTCTCACGGTATTTCTCATCTGCTTTATGGTTGCTGTTGTTGCTGCAGGCTCAATTGCATTTACGGTATTCTACGACGTAGGTTTGATAGGACACATCAATCCCGACAAAGAGGTTGCCGGGGTGGATTACATCGACCTTAACGAATATATTGCGAATCAGCAGCAGACCACCATTGTCTATGCTTACGACAAAAATATGAAAGAGCAGGAGATAGCGCGCCTTCACGGCTCGCAGAACAGGATCTGGATAAAGATTGACGATGTGAGCAAATATGTCAAGGACGGCTTCATCGCCCTTGAAGACAAGCGTTTTTCTCAGCACAAGGGTGTTGACTGGATAAGAACCGCAGGTTCTATTGTTTATGATCTTCTCGGAAAAGACCTTCAGGGCGGTTCCACGATTACTCAGCAGCTAATCAAAAACCTGACGGGAGAAAACAAAAAAACTCTTGTCAGAAAATATAATGAAATCAAAAACGCGCTTGCTCTCGAACGACACTACAGCAAGGACGAAATATTTGAGGCATATCTCAACACCGTGTATCTTGACATGGGGTGCTACGGCATAAAGACAGGAGCCGAATATTACTTCGGAAAAGAGGCAAAGGATCTTACTCTCATGGAGAGCGTTACGCTTGTCGTTATTACAAACGCACCGCGAAAATACAACCCTATCATAAACTATGAAAATAACCTTGCACGCGCAAAAATGTGCCTTGCGTATATGCTTGAACAGGGTAAGATATCGCAGGAACAGTATGATGCCGCTCTTGCCGAAAAACTTACGTTTGTCGGTCATCTGTCCAAAAAAACGGAAAATGAACGGGAGGAAAAAGACGAAAACGAGTATCAGAGCTACTATGTTGACTATATAATCGATACCGTTATATCCGACCTTACAGCGAAGTTCGGCTATTCCGAAAACGAAGCGTGGCGCAAGGTATATTACGGCGGGCTTAAGATATATTCCGCCGTCGACATGGATATCCAAAGCGAAATGGAGGATGTTTTCTATAACAGGATAACATTTCCAAAGGAAAAAGACACGGAAGAAAATCCCGCAATTCAGGCTGCTATGACGGTCATGAATTACGAGGGCAGAGTAGTCGGAATTGTCGGTCAGCTCGGACCGAAAACAGGCGATCGGGTGCTCAATATTGCAACCGATTCCCCGCGAAACCCGGGTTCTTCGATAAAACCATTGAGCGTATATGCCCCTGCTATCGAGCTTAACAATTTCTACTGGTCATCATATCTGCCGAACTTCGGAATTATGCTTGCGGGCAGCAATAAGGCTTGGCCCACGAACTACGGAGGTGTTACGGGCAGCATGAACGATCTCCGTAATCTTCAGGAGGCGCTTGCCCCCTCGCTTAACACAATTCCCGCACGTATAGTTCAGGCGTTGACGCCGGCGAGAAGTTATTCTTTCCTGCGTGACAACTTCCATATATCCACGCTTGATCCGTCCGACGCAAACTACGCCCCAATGGCTATCGGCGACATGCACAGAGGTGTTACCACTCTTGATATGGCGGCAGCTTATGCGGTGTTCGGCAACGGCGGAAAATACTATAAACCGTGGTGCTACTATAAGGTTACCAATTCTTCGGGCAGCACAACGCTTCTTGAAAAAGACAGTGAACCTAAACAGGCAATAAGCGCCGCGACAGCCGATGTTATGAATCGCATGCTTCAGACGGTTGTAACGGCATCAAACGGTACCGCCCGAAATTATCCCGTAAAAGGTTTTACTCTCTTTGCAAAAACGGGTACTTCTTCGAGCAACAAAGATAAATGGATGTGCGGCGGCACTCCGTATTATGTTGCGTCCGCTTGGTCGGGATTTAAGGACAACCGCGAAATAAACATCAATTATTATACCTCATATCCTGCGGCGCGTGTATTTCAGGAGGTTATGAACCGTATTCACAAGGGACTTGACGCAAAAGATTTTGAATACAGCGGAGATGCGGTTCAGCGCAGCTTCTGCACCGTAACAGGACTTCTTGCGGGGGATTCCTGCAGCTCGGTAAAGAGCGGTTGGTTTAAGATTGATAACCTTCCGGGTGTCTGCTCAGGCAAGCACCGCAGCAGCGTCGATGAAACGAGCAGTTCCGGCGTTATTACCGTTTTCGGTTAAGGCGGACTTATGGTAATAATGTCGGTGGATTACGGAGATGTCCGAACGGGTGTTGCCGTATGTGATAAAAGTGAATTTTTGGCTTCTCCTGTTTGCGTGATAACGGAGCGGAACGCAGACAGTCTTTCAAACAAACTCTGTTCTCTTGCCTCCGAGCATAAAACGGAGATGATTTGTGTCGGTCTTCCTAAAAATATGGACGGATCCGAGGGTTTACGGGCAGGCGCGTGCAGGGAGTTTGCAGAAATTCTGCATAAGAAAACGGGACTTCCGGTTGTGCTGCGCGACGAGCGTCTTACAACCGTCAGTGCCCACAAACTGCTAAACATGAACAATGTCAGAGGGAAAAAACGGAAACAGACCGTTGATGCGGTATCGGCAGTGCTGATTTTGGAGGATTTTATCGCATTCAGAAAAAAACAATAGATGGAAACGACCGACAGATGCAGTGAAATGTGCTCTTGCCGGTCGTTTTTTATAAGGAAATCAATGCCGTTTTTTACCGAAAAAGTTTTTTCTTCGGCATTTAGTTTTTTATTCTATCGTTATGATTGTGTTCGGCTGCATTGTAATTGTTATTTCGCCGTCCTCTGCCGCCGCAAGCTCATACGGAATTAGATCGCGCGTTTCGTCAAGCACGGAAAGAGTGTACAGACCGTCGCGGTTCAGCTTTACCTTAAATGACAGCGGTAGTGCGCAGCATTGATCCGTAAAATATGAAATAACGGCTACATGCTCACTGCCGTTTGATGCTGCCGTAACATAAACGTCCGGAACCGTACACTCCGTAAAGCACTCATTTTTCATGTTGAGCATTTTGCCCCACAGCATAATCGGGTAGTAGCCCTTTGCCTTTTCAAGTGTGTATATGTCAAACAGTCCGTTCATAGTGCTGTTTGTCCGTGCGTCGTAATACATGAGCATATCCGTTTTTTCTTTTTGGCAGGCAGACATTACTGCGCCGATGAATGCCGCTCCTTTTGACGAACGCTCTGTTTTTTTGCTGTATGTCCAGTCGGGTTCGCTCCAGCCCTTGACATAGTTCCATTCGTTGAGAATGCTCTCGGTTTCGTAAAAACCGAATTCGTCAAGTAATGCTCTTGCCGCTTTTGCCTGATCCGTTATTTTTGAAACCTCCGAAGAATAAGCGTGCCATGAGAAAAAGTCAAGCGGAACATTTTCGTTTCGTATTTTTGTAAAAAACGGTCTTAACCACTTTTCATTTACCCAACACAGCGCGGGACCGCCGACCTTGATATTCGGGAATCTGTTTTTAAGATGCTTTGCCGTAACTGCAAACAAGTCATAAAATTCTTCGTCG
>OMRJ01000107.1 GCA_900313475.1 uncultured Eubacteriales bacterium
GAAAGCGCAAAAAAATATTCCGCTGTACACAGGCACGGCGGAACTGCGTGAACCTATGCGCGACGCACTCGCGTATATGCAGATGCATTTCATGAATAATCCCTCTTTGCGGCAAACGGCTCAAGTTGCACACTACAACACAAGCCATTCCAGCACATGCTTTCATGAACAAATGAAGCAGACATATTCGGAATACCTAAACCGACTGAAGGTAAACTGCGCAAAAAATCTGCTGCTTACAACCGACATGTCGGTCACAAGCATCGGCTGCGAATGCGGCTTTCAATCGGAATCGAACTTCCTACGTGTTTTTAAGCAGTACGTCGGCAAAACGCCGTCCGATTTCAGAAAAACGTCACGCTCCCGCTAAAACAGCTTTATGTTAACCTTATACAAAAAACAAAACCGTCACACTGCTTTTTATGCGGCGTAACGGTTTTTTGCGTTAAAAAATGTTATTTCGTTTTGTTAATTATTCGGCTTTCTTTGCTGCAATCGCATCGGCGGCGTCATCAAGCTTTTTGTTTCTGAAATAAAGTCCTACGTCTATTGAAATTTCAATGAAATTGAGGACATAGAAGAAAAAGCTTAAGAAGAAAATGAATCCGGAGCTTCCGCCCGTAACCTGTATAATCTTACGGGCAATGCCGAAAGCGTAACCGATAAGGAGAAAGACCTCAAAGAAAAGACTCTTGCCCTTTGCGGTGCGCGAAACATATGATTTGTGAATAGAAATAGGCCATGAGAGTCCGAAGCAAAAAATAGTAAGCGCTTCAAAAAGGTCGGTTATAATTGAAACATTCATGTAAAAAGCTTCTTTCTGAATTATTTGTGTCTGCGGTAATCGGGCAGGAGCTTCGGAGACACGGCGTCGGTTACAATGCCCGCGTCCTTACGCTCTTTATCAAACCTTGCGATGTGCTCAAGCGTCAGCGAGCCGAGCGACACGTCCTTTGACTTAACTGCGGCATTTCTGCCCGCAGTTCTGCCGAATACTATGATATCAAGCAGCGAGTTACCCATAAGTCGGTTGCGTCCGTGAATACCGCCGACGGCTTCGCCCGCGACATAGAGGTTTTCAACGCAGCTGCTCATACCCGTAACATTGATATCTATTCCGCCGTTCTGATAGTGGAGCGTGGGATACACAAGTATGGGTTCTTTTCTTATGTCGATACCGTAAGACGCGAACATGCGCATCATGGCGGGAATACGCTTTTCGATAGTGCCTTCCCCTCCGACTTTTTCTATCATGGGAGTATCGAGCCAAACGGCTTTGCCGTTTCCCGTGTCAACGCCCTCTCCCCTGTCGGAGCATTCTCTGATGATAGAGGCTGCCGCAACGTCACGCGTTTCAAGGGGATGCATGAACACTCTGCCGTCACGGTTAACAAGCTTAGCGCCGAGAGAGCGAACCTTTTCGGTTACAAGCGCACCGAAGATCTGCTGCGGGAACGCCGCTCCCGTAGGATGATATTGCAGCGTATCGGCATAGAGAAGCTTTGCGCCGGCTCTGTAGGCGAGCACAAGACCGTCCGCCGTTGCGCCGTAATGGTTTGATGTCGGAAAGCCCTGATAATGCATTCTGCCCGCGCCGCCCGTTGCGATAATTACCGTCTTTGCACGGGCGACCGTAAGCTCCTGTGTTTCCATATTCATGAGCACAGCGCCGGCGGCATTACCCTTGTCGTCAAGGATAAGCTCAATCGCGGACGTAAAATCGACAACGGGGATTCCTCTGTTGAGCACCTCGTCACGCAGTGTACGCATTATCTCGGCGCCCGAATAGTCCTTTGCGGCATGCATACGTTTTCTTGATGTGCCGCCGCCGTGAGTAGTTATCATTGTGCCGTCGGGTGCTTTGTCAAATTCCACGCCCAACCCGTTAAGCCACTGAATCGCTTCGGGTGCGTCGCAGACGAGCTTTGCAAGCAGCTCTGGTTTTGCGGCGAAATGTCCGCCGCCGAAAGCATCGAGATAGTGAATCGCAGGGGAATCGTTCGGCTTGTCGGCAGCCTGAATGCCGCCCTCCGCCATCATTGTGTTAGCGTCGCCGATACGCAGCTTTGTCACGATCATTGTCTTTGCGCCCGCATTGTCGGCTTCGATGGCAGCCGACGCGCCTGCGCCGCCGCCGCCGATAATAAGAACATCAACATCATATGTTATGTCGTTGAGGTCGATATCCTCCGCCTTGATGCGGGAGTGCGCCTGAAGCATCTCGCACAGCTCGTGCGGAACGCTTTCACCCTTGTTTGCGCCTATTTTAAGTGTTGAAAACTCGCTCTTTTTATAGTCGGGATGATAAGCCGCAAGGAGAGCGTCTTTTTCTTCGGCTGTCATTCTTTCAGGCTCGTATGCGGTGTTTTCGTCTCTTGCCGCTTCCACCGCTTTCAGTGAGTCCTGCAACATTTTGGGATACATTTTTTTCGCCCTCCTTACTTCTCTATGACGCGGTTGTTATACAGCTCTTTAAGCTCGTCTATCGGCTTTTGCATAAGCGATTCTATAAGCTCCGTATAAACACCGTTGTTGATTTCTTCGACTCTTTCGGCAAGGTGCTCCGTTTTAGGCGCAATATACTTGCCGTTTAAGCGTCTTGCAAGCATTGCCACCTGCGGGTGAGAGATACCTGCGGGGCATCTTGACGAGCACACGCCGCACATTACGCAGTCAAACGATTCCTCCGCGCATTTGTCAAACTCGCCGCGCTGAGCATAAGCGATGTACTGCATTACATTCAACGACTGAGTGCAGCTCTTTGTACAGGCGTTACAGCCTACACACGCATAGATTTCGGGGTAAAGCTGCATCATTATCTGCTGCGTGGGTGTTATTTTTTCTATGTCGTAAACCTGCTTGACAAGCGGAAAGAAAGGAAGCGTTGCAACATACATGTCGTTTTCGACCTTTGTCTGACAGGCAAGACATGTTTTAAGCGTTCTGTCGCCCTTGATACGGTAGATTGTTGCGCATGCGCCGCAAAAACCGTTACGGCAGCCGCAGCCTCGTACAAGCCGATACCCTGCGTACTCCATGGCGCACATAATCGTAAGGTCGTCGGGGACAGTATATTTTTTACCGAACAGGTAAACATTGACCGTATTTTCCATCGTTTCTGATCTCCTGTATCAATATTCGTCGGGCAGCTCGTCTATTTCGTCAAAGCGGAACACGGGGCCGTCTTTACAAACGTATTTTGCGCCGATGTTGCATCTGCCGCACTTCCCTATTCCGCATTTCATGCGAAGCTCCATTGTTGTGTAGACCTGCGTTTTGTCAAAGCCCAATTCCTGCAAGCCCGCAAGAGTGAACTTTATCATGATTGGAGGTCCGCAGAGAACCGCTATCTTATCGGTTGAGAAACCAAGCTCCTTTACGTAGTTCGGAACAAAGCCGACGTGACCGTCCCAGTCGGGCTGTTCACGGTCGATCGTGAGGTAGACATTTACGTTTTTGTCGTTTGCCCACTCGTCGATTATTTCTTTGTAATCAACAAGATCCTGCTTGCTTCTCGAACCGTAGACGATGTCTATCTTTCCGTAACGGTCACGGTAGTGACGGCAGTAGTTTATAACCGAGCGCAGCGGAGCAAGTCCGATACCGCCCGCAACAAACAGCATGTCATGTCCCGCAAATTCGGTATCGACGGGGAAAGGTCTGCCGTATGGACCTCTTATCGTTATCTCCTGACCGACCTCCATTGAGTGAAGCCAATCGGTAACGCAGCCGCATTTTTTTATCGAGAACTCCATATATTCGGTGTTGGTGGGAGATGATGTTATAGAAAACATTGCCTCGCCGACACCGGGAACGGAAAGCATTGCGCACTGCCCAGGACGGTGGTCAAACGCTTTTTTTCCGTCGGGGGTAACTACGCGGAAGGTCTTAACGTCGGGAGTATCAATGCGAATGTCGGTAACAACGCCTATTTTCGGAATCAGTGGATCAAACATCTCAGCCATTTTCTCCGCCTCCCAGTTTTTTCATTACTTTTACTATATTCATTTGAATGGGGCACTTATTTATACACCGACCGCAGCCGACGCATGAGAACATGCCGTCGTTGTTTGTCGGGAAATAGACAAGCTTGTGCATAAAGCGCTGACGGAAGCGTTCAAGCTGCGTGAGACGCGGCTGACCGGCGGACATCTTCGTAAAATCCGAATACATACATGAGTCCCAGCAGCGGAAGCGCTTAACACCGCTGCCCGTGTTAAAATCCTTAATGTCATAGCACTGGCAGGTGGGGCACACAAAGGTACATGTGCCGCAGCCGAGACAGGACTCGGAAAGCTCTTTCCACTCGGGCGCATTGAAAAACTTCGAGGTTTTTCCGTCGCCGAACGCATCGGCTTTGAGATTCGCAAGCGGCAGCTTTGAAAGCCTGTCGCGCACGGTTTTTTTCTGTTCTTCGACCTCAGCTTCGTCCGCTTTTTCCGCTTTCTCCGTTACCGACACAACGGACGCAAGCAGCTTCTCGCCCTTCTCCGTTTTTGCGTCGAGGAAAAGCGCGTCAGCCGTTTTGTAACAAACGACGTCGCCTCCAGGCTCGGCGGCATCAATGCCGAATGTGCCGCAGAAGCATGTTTCATGCGGTTTTGTGCAGGCAAGCGAAACTGTTACAGCATGCTCGCGGCGGTTTTTATAGAATGAATCGACAGGCTCCGAGAGAAACACTTTGTCGAGCACTTCAAAGCTTTTTACATCGCATGCCCTGACGCCGAAAACAACGAAGTCCTCATGCTCGGTGCGCGTGTCGATGATCTCAATCTTATTACCCTCGGTTTTAAACTCCATCAGGTTTTCGGTCTGCGGGAAGAAAAAGTCCTTGGGGCTTCTCACGGTATTAAGGGCATCGGACAGCTTTTTGCCGTTCTCCCACTTTTCATACTTCGCACCCGCCGACGTATCGACAGGGATATAGAGCGTCCCGTGTGCGGCGACGGCGGCGAAAAAATCATTTATCTTTTCAAGTGATATTTTAACCATTCGTATCACCTCTCATAACGGCTTCACCGGGTTCGGGATCGTCAACGGTATAGTTGACAACGGGAGCGCGTGAACCCACCTCGGCGCCCGCCTGATAATCGCCGTAGAATGTATCGATATCTTTTATAAATTTACGGTTCAGGAGATGAAGCGGAATGTGCTGCGGACACACGCGCGAGCACTCTCCGCAGTCGGTGCAGCGTCCCGCAACATGGAACGCTCTTATAATATGAAACATCTTTTCCTCGAACGAGTTTGCCGCCGCCTTGTTCTCAACACCCGATGCCGGGTTATCAAACACGCATTTTTCGCATGTGCATGCGGGGCAGACGTCTCGGCAGGCATTACAGCGAATGCAGCGTGAAAGCTCGTTCTGCCAAAAAGCAAAGCGCTCGTCGGGAGACATTTTTTCAAGTATTTCCACTTCATCAAAGCGGTTACAGTCGATAACGTCACCGTCCTCGCCGATAAGCTCGTCGTAAGCAACATGCTTTTTTGATTTACAGTTCAGGCATCGCTCCGCGAGGACATCTTTTTTCGCAAATGTCTTTTCGCCGTCGTAAAGAGTTTCGGTAATGATATTATCGCCGTCCTCACGCACAGCAAAAATGCCGTCGCACTCTGCCTTGACCTTTGAAATATCAATCATTCCGCCGCACTCAATGCCGACGGCATACACCTTTTCTCTGTCAAAGCGGTGTTCGGTGAGAAGCTGATTAAAACTGTAGGTATCGCAGGGCTTAAGGAAAACAAGAACCTTTTTTTCGCTCTTTCCCGTTTCTTTTACAAGATATTTTGAGAAATTCGCGCCGCACATCGAGTTCCATACAAAGTCTTTTTCAAGTTCCTCCGCGGAATAAAACAGGGCGGGAGTAATATCGTAGTCAAACTCGCCGCGACGCCAGCCGAACACACGGTCGACAGTGCCGTTTTTAAGCAGCTCGGAGGCTTTCGATATGAGCGCTTTGCGTTTTATTTCTTGCATCTCAAATCCTCCAATCTTTTGTTTTCACCGAGGGACGCGACCTTTTCGGCAAAATCGTTCATAGTTGCGGCGAACTTTGCACCCTCCGCAGCAGATACCCATTCAACACGGGTGCGCTCTTTTTCGATTCCGAGATAATCAAGCATCGAAAACAGCAGTGCCATACGGCGGCGGGTGTAATAGTTACCCGAGGTGTAGTGGCAGTCGCCGGGGTGGCAACCGCAAAGAATTACGCCGTCTGCCCCGCGCTGAAACGCGCGTA
>OMRJ01000108.1 GCA_900313475.1 uncultured Eubacteriales bacterium
GGGCGCAGTTGAGAAAATAAAGGACGCAGTCGGGATAGAAGGTAACGTCAGAGAATTTATTACACCGATGATAAATTACACATGTGTAAACATTACGCTGGGCGGTGCGGGATATCCCATTAACCTCTATCATCAGCAGTATCTGAATTTTGTTGAAGGTCTGAGCACCGCGCTTTCAGGCACGCTCGGCATGATAAACGGCGTTATCGACGCCGTGTCGGACGTCGCGATGGGTATAATTACCGACCGCACGCGCTCAAAATACGGCAAGCACAGAATATATGTTATCCTCGGCGCTGTCCCTTTCTTTATCGCATATATAATGAAATGGTGCTCGTTCGGTGTTTCGTCTGCAGGAAGCACGGGTGCGGTGTTTGCCTATTATCTTGTCACGGCGATTCTTTATTCAACGGCATATACGATGATGAGCGTACCGCATGTGGCGATGCTGCCGACTATTGAGCCGCACTATTTTAAGCGGACGCAATACAAAATTGTCGAATATGCATTCAACTCGGTCGGACAGATTACGTCATTTCTTTTTATGGGACTTATGCTCGGCGGCACGAACATGAGTAATCCAAGCCCCGCAGACCGTCAAAAATACATGTTCTGCGGCATTGTGCTCGCGCTGTGGTTTGTATGGAGCCCGATTGTTAACTTTTTCAAGTGTCCCGAACCGTCATCGCTCGGCGAACACTTTGAACCGTTTGACGCGCGGTACTTTTTCAGGGAGTATTCGCTTGTGTTTAAAAACAGGGCATTCAGACAGTATTTCTTTATCGCGCTTTTCAATTCGTTCCGCTCAAGCTTTTATCAGTATGCCGATCAGTATTTTATGATAAGCATTGCCGATAAATATTCGCATTTCAATGTTCTCAACGCCGTTGCCGGCGTAGCGGAATTTATGGGTTCTCCCGCAAACTACTTTTTGAACAGATATTTCGGCAAACGCATTTCGGGGACATTGTTTACGCCCATTATGACGGCGGGACTTGCCGTTTACGCTTTTATCAACAGCAAAACGCCCGTTGCGTTTATATATCTTGCCGCAATTCTGTACAACTTCGGTTTTTCCGGACCCGGATTTGCGGTAGAAACCATTCAGCCCGACATCACGGACGTTGACGAGCTTATTACGGGACGCCGCAGAGAGGGGACTATATCTACTTTCCGTTCCTTTGTTACAAAGACGGTTAACAGCTTTATGACCGGAATTTTGGGATTTACGCTCAAATTCTTCGGATATGACGTCAATAAAAAAGAACCGCAGTTTCAATCGCCGAAAACCGTTTTCGGCATCCGCCTTATTTTTACGTACTTGCCGCTCCTGTTCGGTGTTCTGACATGGATTCTCGTGAACCGTTTTAAGATGACAAAGCGCGATCACGAAACCATTCAGCGCGTGATAAAAGAAAAACACGAAAACGGCGCATATGAAATTACCGAGGAGGAAAAAGCACGTCTCGAACAGATTTCCGGCGTGAAGTGGGAAGATATGTGGATAGGCTCCCGTTCGGCAGCCGAATTGCACGCCGATTGAATTATTGACACGGAGGAATTAACATGCAGATACAGGAATCGGGCGAAATGTATCTTGAAACGATACTGCTGCTCTCAAAAAAAGGCGCCGTGCGTTCGCTCGACATTGCGGAATATATGGAGTATTCAAAGCCGAGCGTCTGCCGCGCCGTCGGCATTCTCAAAAACGGAGGCTTCATAACCGTCGACAAATCCGGCTACATTACGCTCACCGACGCCGGTTTTGAACGTGCTTCGAAAATTTACGAACGGCATACGCTTCTGACCGATTTTTTGCAGCGGCTCGGAGTCAGCGCCGAAACCGCCGTCGAGGACGCGTGCAAAATGGAGCATATAATCAGTGACGAATCCTTCGACGCGATAAAAAAGCATGTTGCGAAACAGATGCAAAAGAAGACGGAAGAATGAACTTTTTGCAAAAAATGCGATATTGATGCCTGCTCTTGACATTATATATCACTCTTGACCGGCACTGCTTCAAACAAAAATTATTATAATCGTAAAAAAATTTTTTAAATCTTGACTTTTTTCGAGAAAATGGTAAATTGCTTAATGCATTATTGTTCTTCTTATGAAAGGGTCCGAAAAGAAATATGAAAATCAAACCGTTAAAAAAATTTTTTGCCGTTATGCTGTGCCTGTGCCTGACGGTATCTTTTACCGTTATCGGGTTTGCAAAAGACGGTCAAAAGACCGACTATCCGTTTATATATGTTCACGGCATGTGCGGGTGGGGTGTAGGCGCGCCGCAGGAGGAAAAAAAGCCGTATTGGGGCACACAGCCCGAAAACAATGTGATTACATTCCTCCGTTCAAAGGGCTACACGGTGTTTAACCCGACCGTCGGCGGATACAGCAGCGCGTGGGACAGAGCGTGCGAGCTTTACGCACAGCTTACGGGCACGGTTGTAGACTACGGCGCGGCGCACTCAAAGGAATACGGTCACGACAGATACGGGAGAGACTACACAGGCAGAGCCACCATGGGCGAGCCGTGGAATCTCGAAAGTCCGCTGAATCTCGTCGGCCATTCCTTCGGCGGTGAAACGATTCGTCTTTTTGCGTCCTTGCTTGCATACGGCGACGATACCGAAAAAAATGCGGACGCGGAGAGCTGCTCCGAGCTTTTTAAGGGCGGTCACGAAAAAGGCGTATATTCCGTCACAACGATATCGTCCCCTCACAACGGCTCCACCGTCGCGAATTATGTCTCCGACACTGCCATACCTGCCTTTTTGATGGTTTTCGCTCTCCATGCAAAATGCGTGGCGGGAAAATCGGCAAATGATCTTATGCTTGACCAGTGGAAAATTACCGCGGATCCCGCAACCGGAAAAAAAGCCGCGTTCAATCCCGCAGCCTGCCTGAAGGTTGCCCTTTCAAACGACCACTGCGGCTACGACCTTACGGTTCAGGGCGCTGAAAAGCTCAACAAAAAGATAAAAACCGTTAAATCCGCGTACTATTTTTCATACTCGGCATGCATAACCGAAGAAACGAAGTTCGGATACACCAAGCTGAATAAAAATTATGATATCTTCAAACCGTTCAAAATATCCTCCCCGCTGATTTCGAATTCGGTAAACATGTTTATCGGCGGCAGGTTCATTGATAAGGACTGGGGCGCGAATGACGGTATCGTTCCGCTTAAGAGCGCGCTTTATCCGTTCATGGAGGATCACATCACATATGACGCGGATAAAAGCGTGATTCCCGGTGTTTGGTACGTCATGCCTACTGTTTACGGTGCCGATCACTACGACTTCACAAATGCCGCGGATGAAAAGGCGTTCGGCTCGCTTCAGGGCTTCTTCGACTTCTACACAAACCTGTCGGAGCTTATCTGCGGCATTTAACCGCTTGCATTTCAAAAACAAAATCGCGCGGCATCTTTGCCGCACGGCTCAAATAAAAGAAAAAAGGTGCTGTAAAAAAACCGGTTTTTTTACAGCACCTTTTTTAGGGAA
>OMRJ01000110.1 GCA_900313475.1 uncultured Eubacteriales bacterium
GCTTGTCACAACGACGTCCTGTCCCCTTTTTTCGATGTTAAGCGGTTCGATTTCGCTTATTTTGTAGTCGGTGACCTCCTTGACGGAGCCGTCGGTATATTCTATCTCGACCTTAAGTCCGCTTAAATCTATCTCCTCTCCGAGAATGAATGTCAACACCTGCGGAAGTGTCAGTTTTAAGCGCTTTTCCTCAAGCGGACGCGCCGTAAAATCGAGAGTCCGTGCCAGCTTGCCGTAGCTGACCGTGACAATATTCCCCGAACCGTAGTGCAGCGGCAGCTCACAGCTTACGGCACAGTCCGCCGCCGTCAGAGTCTGTGTTTCTCCGTTGTCGTATCCCGCAACAAGTGTCAGGCCTTCGAGCGACGGAATCTTATCGAGCGAATATACGGTAAGACTGTTCGGCTCGGTGGCTATTATCAGTGAAACAAGCTCCTTTTTGCGCACACTTATGTCAAAAGAATAATAAATGTCGGAATATCTGTATGTCACCGTGACGGTGTGAGTTCCGACCGTCAGCTTTGCCGCGTCGGTTTTTCCGTTGTCGACGGTAACGGTGAAGCTTTTGTTGTTGATAATATCGGTAGCGGTAAAATATGCGTCCGCTCTGCCGTCGGAATAAGTCGCTTTCAGCTTTATTCCCGCAAGGTCAAGCGGCGTGTTTTCAATGTATGCGGTCTTCATATTCGATATGTCCGCATTAAGTGAGACAACCGGAATCCTCACGGTTTTGACTGTAAAAGATGCGGCAAAATACTTCGCATAATTCTCCGGTCGGTACAGAACGGTCACTTTTTTCGTCCCGACCGAGTTAAAGCTCTCGGTGAAAATGCTGTAACCCGTGACAGTGCGTTCACCGCCGTTTGTGAGACGCGCCCTGACCGTAAGTCCCGTAGAATCGAAGCTTTCTTCCGTCTCGACGTATTCCGTTTTGTCGGGATAAGACGCTATATAAATGTCCGCAATATCGGTATCCGAATCCGCTTCGGCACGTGCGAGATCGGCGGCGAAGATCCATCCCGTCCCCTGCGACGGAACATCCGCGAGCAAAAAGCCGTTTTCCTCTTTTATCACGCGGACATAGGTGTTGCCCGGCACCTCAAACAGAAAGCCCGCGTCGGAGGACGGCTTGTCGAAAACGCGCGCGAAATCGGCGTCAACGATATATCTTTCCCCCGTTACGGCGGCAAAAGCCGACGCTGTGCATGACAAGACGATAAGTGCAGCCAGAACGACCGCCGATAATTTTTTCATTATAATATCAACGCCCTTTAATTAAATTCGTATTCGTAGTATTCAAGAACGCCGCGAACCGTGTCAAGCCCCACGGCTATGCGCAGGATAAAACGCGCCTGTGTCACGTCCGCTCTGCCCTGTCCCGCAAAGTCGACCCTCGAAAGCGTGCCGGCGGGCAGTTCTTCGATTTCGACGGCAGCGCGCAGAACCGCTCGCGCGTCCTTAACCGTGACCTCACCGTCGGAATCCACATCGCACCAGTGCGCATCGGAAATCAGCCTGTCAATGTATGCGTCCTCTGTCAGCCATGAGGCTCGGAGAACTATGTCACCCAGTGTACCTTTCGGTATCTCCGTTACGGCGGTACCGTTTTCATCCGTCCAGCCCATGAATCGCCAGCCCTTCGGCACGGGCGGAGAGACGAGCTTTGCCCCGACGGCAGGCGCATAAGAAGTCGGATTTGCGCTGTTGTCGACTTTTTTGAAATTATAGCCGTCGGCAGTGGTGAGCACATATTTTATCGCAAAGCTTCTGTTATCCCAGTTTGATTTCAGCACGGTGCTTTTTGTGCCCGCCGGAACGGTGCCGGCATATTCGCCGTTTTCTGCCGTCCACCCCGTGAACGTGAAGCCGGGGCGTGAAGGCGCGTAAAGCAGCACGTCATTTTTAAGCGGAGAAAAACCGAAGGAGACGTTCTTTTCGGAATTGACTGCGCCGTTCGGCAGGACATAGCCTATATACCAAAGCTGCGGCGCATAAAAACTCTCCGTTTTTTCGCTCTCACCGAAGCTTTCGCCCGAAAGCTCCCTGCGTGTTACACCGTCGGAAACGGTGTAGCAAAGTGACAGCGTGAAACAAAAGCCGTCAAGAAGTCTCGAGTCGATCACGGCGTTTTCACCGACAAGCGACGGCATTATATCTTCGGTGAGCGACACGTCTGTTTTTTCGGAGGTTACCGGAACGCTTTTCGCAAGTCCCGTTAATCCGAATTCCGTTTCGGCTTTTACGGTTATCTCGACGGGATTCAGCAGAGCGGACGGGATGTCTTTATCCGTTTTTCCCTCCGCGCGAAGCTTTTCAAGCGCCGCGGTTCTCGTTCGTTCGTTTTCGAGAATGTAGGAGTCGGCAGAGATATCAAACACAAAGACGTAATCCTCCGCCGATTCGGCGCGGTCGGTCAGTGTGCCCGACGGGGCGTGACGGGATGCGTGCGCCGAAAAAGGCAGAATGAGTATAAACAGGAGAGCCGTTGCTGCGGCAGCGGCTTTTTTCATTACGACCACCTCCTATTTTTATTTGCACATATATTATACATTCTATATTTGCGGCAGTCAATAAAACAAAGACGGTAATAATCGGGAAAATTGAAATAAAATACCCAAAGAACAAAACGCTTGAAAAAAATAATTGCCAAATAATAATTATTTGTAGATTTTACAACACTGCAATAAAAAATGACGGATATCTTGAATTTAGGTATCATGTTTATTGACAAAAACGCGTGCGTGGTGTAAATTATGATAAAAGCCGACAGATTGCAATCGGTTTGTCCGCTTTTTATCAATAATAACAATTCGGAGTAAGAAAAATGAAAAAACAAATAAAATGCGCCGCGGCGGCGGTGCTTTGCGCCGCAATGGCTGCGTCCCTCGGAGGCTGCTTTACAATATCGGTCGAGTTTCCGTCAAACACCGGAAACGCAGACAATATGGACGAAATTCTCAATTATGAACAGACCCCCGACGACGGCACCGCCGTTCCCGAACAGACGGAAAACGGCGCTTTGCCTACGGCTCCCGATGCTCCCGCGCAGACGGAATCTTCGGGTGTTACCGCCGCGCCCGAAACGCCCACAGCCGCGCCGGCTTCTCCCGCCGCGCCCGCGTCGCCCGAAACACCGACCGCCGCGCCGGCGTCTCCCGCCGCCGCGCAAACTCCCGACACCCTTTCGGGACAGGCGCTGCTTACATATTTCAACGACACGGTAAACACCGTTAAAACGCAGAAGGCAGGCTTTAAGAAGTCAAAGCTCACCACGATTAAAGACCTTCAGCTCTCCAATTCGCTTGCGAACACGCTTGTAGGCTTCGTAAAGGGCGCACTCCTGTCCGAAACCGAGGATATCACCGAGGTTAAAAAGGGTCAGTCGTCAGACAGCGTTCTTTCGCCGTCGGGCAAGAGTTATGCTTCCGCGCTTACAATGAACGACATCAAAAACATCAGCGCTCAAAAGAGCGGCTCCGGATATGTCGTTACCGTAAATCTTAAGGATGAAACAAACCCGTCCTCATCCGGGCAGTTTTCGCGCTGCATGGACTACATGACGGTCGACGATGTTGAAAAGGTGTATGCCCCGAAAGTCGGCGCCACCGTCGCACGCGACGATATAAGCGTCAAACTGACAAATTCGTATGCAAAGCTTACCGTCGACGCGAACGGCAGGGTCACGGCGTATGAAACGCTTGTCAACGGTGTTCTTGTTATGAAAAACGCGTCAATCAAAAAGGGCGTAACAATAAAGACCGATCTCGACATCACTCTTTCGAGCACGACAAAGTATTCGAATTTTGTGTTTTAATGTGAGAAGGCGTGAGAGGCTGCAGTCGAAACCGCAGCGGCTTTAACTGTTCGGTTGAACAATGCGACAAAAATCGAATTGTGTTTTTGTGCAACATTACCTAATCCGACGCTTTAAATTAAATTGTTGAGCAATTCCCTGCAACAATTTCACTGAATTTACTTGACATTCTTCTCGTGATGTTGTAAATTATTCTTGTATTGCATAGCTCACTTTTTATGCAGCACCATTACTACGGTTAATCCGAATATTCTGAAAGGGGTTCACACCTAATGAAGAAAAACATCTTGAGAATTGTCTCGCTTGTAATTGTTGCGACGATGGTATTTGCGTTCTGCTCCTGCAAGCAGGAGGTTCTTGTCCGTTTTGTCGACAAGGACGGCAACGATATTAACATCGGCGCGCTCACAGGCGGCAGTTCGGCAGGAAACAACGACGCAACGGAAGCTCCCTCAGGCGACGAAACGCAGGCTCCCGCAGGCGACGAAACGCAGGCTCCGTCAAACGACACGCCCGCAACGCAGGCTCCGTCAAACGACACGCCCGCAACGCAGGCTCCGTCAAAC
>OMRJ01000174.1 GCA_900313475.1 uncultured Eubacteriales bacterium
ACAGTGGTTGGACAAGTATAAGCGTTTATCCGCTCTGCTTACAACGGGTGCTCACCGCTGTGACGCCGCCGTGTTCTATCCCGTTTCGTCATGCGATTACGGCGAAAATGCGGAGGAGTGCGTTAAGCTGACATTCGATACAGCCGAGGAGCTTTTCCGCCACGGAATAGATTTTGATTTTATCGATTTTCAGTCTATAGAGCGCGCGAAGTTTATGGACGACAGGCTTTGCACCTCGGACGAAAAATACCGTGCTCTTATTTTCTGCGGTGTTGACTGTATCCGCTACGGTGTTATAAAGCAGCTTAAAAAGTTTTTGGACTGCGGCGGCTATGTTTTTTTCTGCGGAATTACACCGTATGCATCCGACCGCGCGGGACTTAACGATGAAGTGCTCAAAAATGATATTCTCGATCTTCTGTCACATCCGCACTGCAGGCTCTCGCTGAATGCGTCGGAAACGGTTCGTGATTTCGATGCTTGTGTTTACCGCAGTTTTTTGCCGGAATATCGCGGTTCGGACGGAAAAGTGTATGTTCACAGGCGTGTTTCGGGAAAAGAGAACCTGTATTTTGTCAGATATGCCGAAAAAGACAGCGTCTGCCGATTTGAAGCCGTCGGAACGCCTTATGCCTTCGATATTGAAAATAACAAGATATACCGTCTCACGGGTACGGTTGCGGAGAGCGGTTTTGTGTTTGTTAAAATGCCGTTTGACGGCAGCACCGACACGCTCATTCTGTTTTCCGACCGTGAAATTCCGACGGACGGCGATATCAATACATCGGGTTTTTCCGAAAAACGTGTTGTTGACACAATTTCACTTAATGACTGGAATTTTGAGCTTTTGCCGACGCTCGATAATTCCTACGGAGATTTTTATCTTCCCGCGGGCGGCACAATAGGCGCACAGGCGCGATTTTTCGATTGTGCGGAGGTAAGTGACACGCTTGAAAAGCCGATTAAATATAAATACAAAAATGCCCGGTACTGCATGGGACACAGAATTTATAAATACGGCGAAGATATTACTCCGAATGCGCTTGAAAAAATTCTCGGCGGCGAAATTGAAAAGAATGAATTTGAAGCGCTGCCGATCCACGACCGTTACGGTTATATCTATACGGGCAACGATTTTGACAAATATATTTACGAACAGGGTTTTCACGGGTTGAAGGGGAAGGTCTTTGACGATAATTTCTTTTTTGATTCCGACGGAATAATGCTCACGTCCGTTTATGCCGATTCCGATTGCGAAGCATTTTTGTACATCTGCGGCGTTGCTCCCGACCGTCTGTATGTTAACTCACGGCAAGTCGATGACTTTACGCTTCCGGTGAAGCTTCACCGCGGAAAGAACACGGTAATTGCGGCATATGTCTATGACAAAAACAAATGTCCGGACTATCGAAACCGTTCGCCTCTTAAGCGATCGGGTATCCATTTTGTAAAGCAAAAAGACTTTACGCGCACAGGTTATCCCCTTTCGTGCGCTTCGTTTGCAAACAGCGATTTTCTGCCGTTATCCGATCCTTTTTCGGATGCCTGCACATTTGCTTTTACGTTTGTTGCTCCGCCCGGCTTTTTCGGCTTTGAGGCGCCGCTTTTCGGAGAACTTGTAAAGTCGACGGCTTGCGGCGCAGAGATGAAAACCCGATTCGTCGGATACGGCAATTTCGGGGAAAAGGTGTTCCGCGCATCATGCGAAACACAGCTTGACGAAGCCGCGGAGGTGACACTGTTTGTAAAGGCAAATGAGGGAATGAGCGATTTAAGCGTTATTCCCGAACCGATCGATCTTTTCTGCGGTGTCGGGAAAATAAAAAGCGGCGACATATCAAAAGCCGGAGCGCTTTGCTGCTACTCCGGCAAAATGAGATATTCCGCAAAGGTTAAAATAAGGAAAGAAGAAATCGACGACCGCTTTATGCTGAATCTGGGCAAAGTGGGTTCAACGGCAAGAGTCGTTATAAACGGCGGCGAACCCATTGTGTTTACTCATGCACCGTTTGAAGCCGATGTCACGGAGCTTGTCGAAAACGGTGAAAACAGCATTGAAATCACCGTTTCGAATACGCTTTCAAACCACTATTCCACCGTTCCGTCCCGCTATTCGAATTATCCCGAAGATGCGGCGTCGGGGCTTATCGGTCCCGTTACCCTTACTGTTTATAATCTTTTGCAAGTTTGACGTAAGCCGCGGCGTTGACCGCGTTTGATGCGGCAGCGGCGGGAGAGAGCGTTTTCGCGGCAGTCGCCGGAACGCCGAGCATCAGCGTGTTTTCGGGCACGACTGTGTTCGCCGTGACGACTGCACCCGCGCCGATTATCGAATTTTTACCGATCACCGCGCCGTCAAGTACCACTGCGTTCATTCCGACAAGAACATTGTCCCCGACCGTTGCGCCGTGTACCACCGCGCCGTGACCTACCGTTACGCCGCATCCTATTGTTACGGGGTGTCCCGGCGATACATGCACTGTCGCGTTTTCCTGGAT
>OMRJ01000048.1 GCA_900313475.1 uncultured Eubacteriales bacterium
CTGTAAAAGTGTATCAACAAGCTTTTCCCCCTGCTCTCTGTTAATAAGAAATATAAGCGGAATTGCAGTCTTATACATATCCCAAAGCGTATTAAGGTCGATCGAAAAAGCACCGCTGCCGTCATAGAAGAAGCTCTCGCCGGCTCTGTCGGAAGGTTTAACAAGCGAATGATATAAGTTGGAATAAAAAATCTCTTTTCTTTCTTCGGAAACACCGTCAATATTTATTTTTGACAGTTCATTTTCCCAAAGCAATTCCGCATTTTGCCTTGCCGAATCAAAGCTGTCCGCTTCGCGAAGATACACTTCCGCCTGTTCATATGATCTAAGGGAAAAAGCTGCTTTAAGCTCGGCAGTATTTCCGGCTGCAAAAGCAAGTATGCCGTCTCCGCGTTTTTCTATTTCGGAAGATGCCTCCAATGCGGCAAAAACTTTAATGCCCTGCGTTAAAAAACACACAAGCGCTTTTTTTCCGAACGTTTCAACCGTTTTAAGTTCAACGTCTTCATCGATAAAGTTCGGACACTGCAAGCCGTTTTTCTTTAAGTCTACAGAAACAAATCCTCCCTTTTTCGGAAAACAATATCTGTGAAACGCCGTGTGGTGCGCTGCCGTCAGCTCACATCTTATTCCGTCAAGAACACATGAGTAATACCCCGGAAACGCTTTTTCATTGCTCGGCTCACGACGCACAGCCGAATCGGAAAAACGGGGAGTAACAACAATAAAGTTATAGTAATGCCCCATTGCTCCCGTTCCGCTTTGCTGAATATGCGCAAAGCCCAAAAGACCTTTTCCGCCGTCAAAGTGTTTCGGGTGAGAGTGTGAATTCGGCATATTATCGCCGTAGCCTGTGGGATAGCCGCCCGAATAGGGTGAAACGGATATTGCGCCGAACGGAACGGTTGCCGCGGGAGAAGTGTTTCCGCAGCCGGCTTTTATAAAAAACCACCGCGACGCAATTCCGTCGGGACGGACAATATCAGTCTCGCCCGTTCCCTGAAAAACATTGACATAATCACAATATGACATGCAAAAAATACCTCTGCTTATTTCGCTTCTGCCGTTTCCTCATCGGCTTCAAGCGATTCGATTATTTCTTCAAGCTCCTCGTTTACTGTGTGTTCCTTTGCAAGAAGCGCACGGCGCTCATTAAGCGCGATATACATTTTTTCGCGTTTTTCACCTTCAAGATCATAGAAGAAATAAGGAATGATCTTTATAACGCTGGGGAGGATTCTTATGCCGTTAAAGAGGAAAAATACACGCTGATAAACCTTTTTACTGCCCTGTGCCCAAGGAAGCATCGGCAAAGTAGAATCATAACCCGACCACTTAAACAACTGTATTGTAAGGAGCGCATTGAGAGGAGCGGTAACCTTTGTTATAAGACCGGTAATAAGACCTATGGTTCCGTCGGGACGTTCGCCCGTGACATACTCGGTATAGTCGTTGATCTCACGCTTAAGCTCCGCTTCAAACACGTTTGCAGGACCGTTGTTAAGAGCATTTAACCCGTAGAACAGTGCATAGACACCGACAATTGCCCATCGATGCTGAACAAGAGGACATCCGAAGCCGACCATGCCGGCGCAGCACAGCAAATCCCAAAAACGGAGAGCTATAACGGCCTTTCTGTTATTATTCTTAAAGAATTTCTGAAATTTCGGAATGAGCAGTATGCTCAACGCATCGAAAATATTATAAGGAATATAAGCGAGGAACGACTGAATAGTTCCACCGAAAATCTCCTGCTGTGTTACAACGTCCCATGAATATCCTCCGTCACTCCACCAGCTTACGGAAAACTCCGCAATAAAGTTACGAAGCGCATATTTATTTTTAAGAATATAAAACAGAGTCTTCATTATCGGAGCAGGTTTGGGCTGAAGTGCAATTCTTTCTTTGCAGCCCAAAGCCATCGCCATATTCCCTGCGGCACCGACAGTACATGTCACCGTAGCAAGTATGCAGAATATCATCGGCATCGGAACATCAATATAGCCTTTGTTATTAAGCTCCATAAGCGGAAGGAAAATAACATAGACTATCTGCGCGCCGAATTCGCCTATGTACTGTGAGAGAAGACCGACAGTAATTCTGTCCTTCGGGTTTGCCGTTTGAAGCGTCAGAATATTATCGCGCGGAATTGTGTAAATTGTAGAGAATGTCTCCTGAATAAACAGCATAACGAACACAAAAATAATCTTTTTTGGGTCATTACCTGCACGGTCGCCTAAAAACAATGCGCCGGAATACATTATAACCGTTGAGAGGAAATACGGAATTGCGGTAGCAAAAATATATGGTCTTGCCTTGCCCCAACGGGTACGCGTTCTGTCGTACGCAATGCCCATAAGCGGATTATTAAGAACATCATAAATGCCTATAAGCGTCAAAATAAGCGTAACATATGTCATGTCTATTTTTAATACATTTATAAAATAGAGCTTTTGGTACATATTAAGACCCTTAAGCATTCTGGTTGCAAATTCGCCTATAGCGGGGTAGAGCATTTCTTTGGGAGTCAAAACGCCGGTATGGAACATTTTAACCGCTATGTTGCTGTATTTTCCGAGGTGCTTTTTTTGAATTGATGCAGCCGAAGTGCTCTCTGCTCCGAAAACGCCTTCTACGAAATTTTTAGCGGAACTCTGTTTTTCACTCATTTTACAGTCACCTCACACGAAGATCTGAAATATCCGTCATCTGACAGTGAGTACACGGTCACCGTACCGACGGATTTTGCGGTAACTACGCCGTTTTCGTCGATATCGGCAATGCTCGCATCGTCTGTGTACCATTTAACGGTCTTAACGGTTGCCTTTTTGGGCGACAGCTTTACTTCAAGTTTATAAGTTTCGCCAACATCAAGCTTAAGTTTTGTTTTTGACATTTTAGACGATTCTACGGAATACCTGATGTGGACCGTACATTCGTCTGTGTAAGTTTTTCCGTTAAAATCAAAGCTTGCGGTTATAACAGCCGAACCTTCTTTTTTACCCGCCTTAAAATATCCCTCGTCATCAACGGTAAGAATGTTTTCATCTGATGATGACCATGTAACGGTATGCTTTGTCGCATCATCACAGGTAAGCGTTGCAAGCAGGTTGTTGTTTCCGTGCGGTTCTACCGTCATTTCATGATCGGAAAGAACAAGCGACGGCCATGTTATTTTACAGTTATTCCTTTCGGTAAGTGTAAACGACACGTTTTTTGTACCCAATTCCGCAAAACCGTTTATAAATCTGCCGCTCGCCGAAACGGAAATCTCTTTTCTGTACTCTACATATTTAAGCTCATCGGTAAGTCTGTTTACCTTGAGAATTATATACGCTTTAGTATAATCCGTATCAATTTTTTCGATATTAACCGTGTCTTTCAACTCATCGCCGATAAGCTCACGGATTTCCGCGTCGGTTCTCTTTCCGAACAGACGCTTCATCAGTTCGTCGTTGCCGGTATCGACTTCAACGGTAAACTCATACTCGTCGGAATACTTCTCCGAATAAGGCTGAACGCCGCCGCAAAGCTCACAGTTTTCTTTAGGCTCGGTGCTTTTTTCACCGCATGACGGACACTGATAATAAATGAAAGACGTAAATGCGCTTACAATGCTTCCTCTTTCATCACATGAGCGGCAAGAATCGGTATAAATACTCTGTGTACTGCCGCACTTATCGCATTTGTAGCCGAGAGAACCGCAGTGAAAATCCACAATATCGTCAACGGTTATATCGGGCGAAACAAAAACATCGGAGGAATCCGCGCCGAATTCGACTTTTCTGTCACCGTATCTGTCCTCAAGATATTTGTCAAAGCTGTCCCGTCCCGAGCCGTCGCGAATAAACAGAAGTGTTTTTTTGAAGCTCTCGTCTCCGTCGGTCACAATCGAATCCTTGTCGATAGAAAATGAATCACCGTTTTCCATCGCCGGTTTTTCGTCTTTTGTCCTTTTAACAATTCTGTTAAGGTAATCCGTAAACGCTTCTTTTGTGTCGGGTATTTCGGTGAGCGAAGCGGCATTGACAACGGGCGGATAAGCTCCCTCCATAGCCAAAACGCTTGAAAGTCCGTAAATAAAGCCGGCAACAAAAACGAGAAGCAAAAACGACACCACAGAAACAGTCAAAAGTCTTGATTTGTCTTTTTTCTTTTTCATTTCGCCGCCTCCCCGTCAGAATTGGCTTTAACCAAAGCTTCTTCTTTAGCAATTTCTTCATCGATTTTACGCGTCTCCGCCGTTTCCACTACAGGCTGCGGCAAATCGTCGATCGACACTTCCCCGTTCTTGTATTTGCGGTAAACGGCAACACGTTCCTCGACACCCTCATCGTAAACAACGTCTATTCCTTTTTTATCAATAATGATATTCATCACGGCAACAGCGGCAAATGCAGCAGCCGTTACAAGCCATCCGAAACCCGATGACGCGGACAGCACGGCGTTTCCGGATGCGGCTGAAGAAAAACGGAATATAAAAGCCGCCGACACTATTGCAGTCAGCGCACCGACACAGGAAATTCCCGCTATAATTTTCTGCATGTTTTTGATGCTTATAAAACACAGTACCGATGCAAGAAAAACTATCACCGAGAAAACCGCCGGAACGGCATAGACGAAAACAGTCATTTTGAGTGATTTAAACAGATCACCAAACAGCAGCGAAGAACACATGTCACCTATGTATGCAAGATCGCCGTTTGTAAAAACACCGTAAAGACCGAGAAGACCGAACTGCACACTGTGCGAGTAATAAGGCAGCGAAACCGTGTAGCTTCCGCTCGGAATAAGCATGGATACAAGCGGCAATATCATTATCACAAGACGCATTATCTGCAATTTTCCTCCGATAAGCGCTGCTTTGAGACGGCGTACTTTCATATGAACGACCGCTTGCGTCAGTTCGGCAATTTTCGCTTCTTTCAGAAAATTTTCCTCAAAATTAACATAGCGCATATTTACCCCGCATTTCGGGCAAAATTGGCTCACGTTATAGATGTGAAGCGGTGCACCGCATTTCGGGCATTTTGCCATTCTCATCTCTCCTTTTCAAAACGTTTTAATCACGCATCCTACATTGTAGCAGATTAGACAGAAACATTTCAATAGATAATATACAAAAGAATTATTTTATACAAAAAAACAGTGATTAACATTTATTTATTCAATGTTTTTTCAAGTTTTCGGACATAAAAAAGAGGTTTGCAAAAACCGAGATTTTTACAAACCCATTTTCTGATGGAACGGAAAAATGTCCGATTCGGCTCAACCGATCCTCAAACGCCGTTTTCACGGTGTTTTAAGCATGACTGCCGTGCGGCAAGTGTGACCGCGGTATAAAGTTTTTCAAAGTAAAAAAACATATTCCTCCGAACATAAACAAATCTTTGTCATAAATTTGTTTTTCTGACGTTCTTCACGGGTATTACGCGGGAACAATTCGGAGCATCCGCTTTTTAGGTGATTAACCTGTTTTTTACCAATTAAGATTCCAGACCTCAACAATCTTTGCCGATACCCGGAAGTCGGCTGACATAACCTTAACATTACCCGACCCGTCAATAATAACGGGAATTGTATATGTACAGCTTGTAACATAGCCGTTGCTGTTTACCGTAAGCTGAATTGTCGATCCCGTGTATTTCATATCCAGACGTTCAACAGTCACGATCGAGGGCAAATCGACATCGGATATTGACATATATCCGCATGCCGCATCATTATGTTTAGGCGCAGGATTACTGAGCGAGCTTGTCTCTTGAACGAGTTTGAGATTTATAACCGTATTGTTGCCGCTCTTAGATGCCGAAGCGGAAGCAAGCCCGTCAATCGTAAGCGCAAAATTCTGGCGCTTAGGAAGAAGAATAGGCACGGTTTCACCCTCCGATGTTGTAGTTTTGCCGTTGACGAACGTCAGTGTTTCATCGGTTGGTTTTGCAACACTGCTTATAATCTGGTTTGCCGTATTTTTAATAAGACTGCCGCCGACGGAAATATTGTCAATATTAACGTCGAAAGATTCCTTGTGTCCGACGGTAAGTTTCCCTTTATAAGCTTTTGATTTGTTGACTGCAGACGTAACATATGAGAGAATTTCGGCTTTTGACCACTGCGACGGATCCTTTTCCTGTGCCGAGGTCTGTGCTTCTGTAGGTGTTACGGGTGTCGGCTGCGTCACATTAGGTTGCGTCGGAATTAAACTGTTCTGCTGCGGCTGTGTTACAGGCTGCTGAACGGTTGCTGTCGGTTCCGTCGGCTGCGTTCCGACGGGAGTAGTGTAAGGCTCCGTATTATAAACGAAAGTATTGCCCGCAGAAGGCGTCTGTTCCGTATTCGGCGTTTTTGTGACATCAAGAATATTGTTTGTATACCTAAGGCAACCACCCATTGATACAACCGATGCAGCAAATAATGCGACTGCAGCCGCGGCTTTTAACCTATTCATTTCGATTCCTCCCGTTAACAGTTGAAAGCAATGTTAAATATAAAATATTTTTTTAAACCACGCACGCATGTGTTTCGAGCGGTCGCAGTAAATTCCGAATCCTAAAAGTGACGCAAAGCAGACGGCGCATATAATGCCGATAACGAACCAATTATTATTATCCGAAAAATATGATGTTGAAAGTCCGGATAACGCCGATACCGTAACAGCATCGATAAGAAGGTGAACAACAATTGCCGAAACTGTTCTTTTTTTATTGCGCACCCAAACAATAAAGAAAAGCGACGCAAGCGAAGTAAGACCGATCACAGACGCAACAGCTTCCCAAAGCCATGCTTTTCCGGCGCTTAAAGCGACTACTATAAAGGAATAGAGCACCCCGACCGCGGTATCAAACGCCCACATCAGATACGGACGAGTTTTTTTTGTGATAAACGGAAAAACAAACAGTATCCAAAGCAAAAAGCTTGTCGACGCAATATACACCGCCCAGTAATGTCCCCTGAAAAAGAAAATATTTATCAGAAGCAGAACAATGTTTGGTATCAGCATTATCATCGTAATGATATATGCGATAAATTTTCTTTGCATCTTTTTAGGAATAACAATTTCGTCGGAAAAAGGCTTGTCTTCATCCTTTGTTTTTTCGTGCGTCTCCTTCGGGTTATAAACCGGAGCGGAACAAAGCGCACATTTTTTCGCGGACGGGTCAAGCTCGACACCGCAGTTTACACAATATGACAAAGAAATCACTCCCTGTTACTCTCTATCTTCACATGAAGTCCCATTTTTACAAGAGAAGTAAAAAATGCCCGTTCGATATCATTTTCGGCAAAGCTGTTTGAAAATGTAACAACAAGATTGTTATTGCAGGTCGCAACACCGCATCGTGCGGCATTCAGCTTTCCCGGAGCAGGCATAAAAATAAATTTTTCAACATACGGTTTCATTTCATCGGGAATATCAACCGAGCCTAAATTTGTAATAAGCGATGAAGTTGTCTGCTCAGCCGTAAAGAAAAACGAAATCGCAACGCCTGCATTCTTTATAAAAAGCGGCATGCCACGGACTATCGGGTTTCGTTCAATGCCCATATTCGCCGTTATCATCATATTATGCTCTTTCGGATCGTTAGCAAGACGCAGTTGATATTTGACCTGTGTGAGAAGTTCCCCGAAAGAATAGTCGCCCTTATTGGGATCAACCTTCACACGCATGCATATAGTAAAATTTCGGAGCGTGTGTGAACCGAAGGCTCTGCGCAGATCTACGGGAATCTGAATGCTTACTTCCCTTTTACGTTTCTTGCGGGACTCTGTATTCTGCTTATCAATAAGCACCTTAAGCATGAGCGCAGCCAAAAACTCGGTAACCGTAACACCGTAAGACTTTGTTATTTTATGCAGCGCTTCAAACGGAATGATTCCGGATGTTATGTTCACGGTGTGATACGGCATTCTCACGCCGTTGGCATGGTAAACATATTTATCTCTGCGGTCGAACTTTGCCTTTGAATCGGCATTTTTTCCGAATGAATCTTCAAGCTCCGCGTCGCTGCATTTTTCATTTATGTCAAGCACCGAACGGCTCGCAGGTATATTCACTCCGTGCTTCAATTCAAGATAGCGTGCAATAAGCGTTGACAAAAAAATCTTTCCGCCGCAGCCGTCGGTAAGAACATGATAAAAATCTACCGCGACTCGGTTTCCATGGTAATATACTTTAAACAGGAAACGCCCGTTTTCATTGAATTTAACACGGTAACACGGATTTTTAATATCCGGCATCACTTCGGGTATGTTTTTGTTTTCTTCAAGATAGTACCAAAAAAAACCGCGGCGAATTCGAACATTATAACACGGGAAACGCGGCATTATATCCGACAACGCCTGTTTCAGAATATCCGGTTCAACTTTTTCTTTAAGCTCAAAGCAAACGCGAAAGCTGTTTGACCATGTGTTGGAATTCTGTCCGGGAAAGATTTTTGCCGCATTATCAAGCGTGAACCAAAACTTCTTTTTATCTCCGTTAATATCCGCCATAAAAACCACCGGTAAAAAAATATAGTTTGATTATACATTTTTACAAAAGGAATTTCAACTGTTTTTATAATTATTACATTGAACGTTTTATATTTGTTTAAAAGTCATACACGCAAAAAAGAAGTGTTGTCTAACTTCAGCATTACAACTGTAAAAACCAATAAAATAAACGAAAAAAAATAAAAATAGGTGTTGACAACGGCGCACTGCTGTGATATAATTCATATCGTTCTCAAGGAACACGCGAGAGTGGCGGAATCGGCAGACGCGCACGTTTGAGGGGCGTGTGGTAATCCCGTATGGGTTCAAGTCCCATCTCTCGCA
>OMRJ01000112.1 GCA_900313475.1 uncultured Eubacteriales bacterium
CGGTCCGTTTTGTCTGAACCTTGTTCCGACGAATGTGATAAAGGGAATGGATTTCATCGCCGATATCGCTCTTGCGTTTATCGCATTCGGCACCGGAGAGTTTTTCAAACTTGAAACACTGAAGAAAAGCGGAGCAAAAGTCCTCGTTATCACAGTTTTTGAAGCCGTTCTCGCATCGGTCGCCGTTTTCGCCGTCACCTTCGGAATATTGGGACTTGACCTTAATTTTTCGATAGTCCTCGCAGCGCTTGCCTCCGCAACCGCGCCTGCATCAACCGTAATGACGATTCGTCAGACACGCTCAAAAGGCGATTTCGTCGACACCTTACTGCAAGTGGTGGCGCTTGACGATGTGGTGGGACTTATCGCCTATTCGATAGCCATATCGGTAGCGCTTGCATCGTCAACGGGTTCGTTTGAAGCGGGAAACATAATCAAGCCGATAATAACAAATATCGCTGTTTTCGCGCTCGGCGGTCTTTTCGGTTTTTTCTTAAAGCTGCTGCTGCAAAAGCGCTCAACCGACAACCGCCTTATCGTATCCGTTGCACTGCTGTTTGCGTTTTGCGGAATCTGCACGCTGTTTGACGTATCGCCGCTGCTCGGCTGCATGTCAATGGGCATGGTTTATATCAACATTACCGACGACGAGAGGCTGTTTAAGCAGCTCAACTATTTTTCGCCGCCCATACTGCTGCTGTTTTTCGTGCGTTCGGGACTGAATTTCGACCTCGGAGCACTTGTAAATGCGTCGGGAACGGTCGGCACGGTGTCGCTTCTGACAGTGGGCATCATATATTTCATATCCCGCATAGCCGGTAAATACGCCGGCGCGTTTCTCGGCTGTCTTATCACAAAAAAAGACGCAAGGGTGCGCAATTTCCTCGGTCTGGCACTTATTCCGCAGGCAGGCGTGGCGATAGGTCTTGCAGCCATGGGCGCACGTACACTCGGCGGCGAAGCCGGGCGCGCACTTGAAACGATCATTCTCGCGTCAAGCGTTCTCTACGAGCTGATAGGTCCCGCGTGTGCGAAGCTGTCTCTTTATCTTTCACATTCATATTCCAATAAAATCGAAGACATCGTCCCCGAAGTCGGTGACGTGACACCGGAATCACCGTCGGAAACCGGCAAAAAGAAATCGGAAGTTGAACTGCTGATAGAGCGCATACACGCGATACAATCCGAGCTGCCGAAGCACAACGATCCGTATTACGACGAAAACGAGGCGGCATTTTCGGAGGCGGCGGAAGAACACTTTGCGCGAATGAACGAGGTTTTGCCGAACAAAAACAAGAAAAGGAGCAAACGAACATGAATACATTTATAATGAGCACGACGGATCCGATTGCAAACCTGCTCGGCGACTGGTCAAAGGAGCTTAACACCGCATCGGTGCTGCTGCGCGCGGCGCTTATTGTGATACTCGCTTCCGTTATCGGCTGTGAGAGATCAAGCAAGCGGCATTCGGCGGGTCTTCGCACTTTTATTCTGATATCGTTCTCATCGGAGGTTGCCATGACGGTCGACCTGTTTTTAATGCGCGATTTTTCGTTCAGGCTGCCGCTTCTGTCCGCAGCTACTCTGACAGCCTCCGCGCTCGTAAGCGTCAATTCGATACTGTTCAGCTCGCGCAGTCAGATAAAAGGACTGACCACCTCTGCCGGACTGTGGGCATGCAGCATTCTCGGCTTTACGGCAGGCGCAGGGCTTTACACACTGTCGCTTATTGTTTTTGCGTTTCTTCTCTGCATTCTCGCATGCTTTCCGTCTTTTGAAGCGTATCTCAAAAACCGTTCGAACCACTTTGAAATACATCTTGAGCTTAAAAGCAGTGAGTATCTGCGCGATTTTGTAACGGTGAGCCGCCGTCTCGGTCTGCGGATAGACGACATCGAGGCGAATCAGGCTTATGTCGGCTCAGGATTGAGTGTTTATACGATCACTTTCACCGTATGCAGTCCGGAGCTGAAAAAATACAAAACACACCGTGAAACGGTTGAGGCTCTAAGCTCTCTCGACTATATTTATCACATTGAAGAAATGCGCTGAACAAAAAAAACGGGCAGACCGTCAAAAAAAACGGCTGCCGCGCAGCTCCTATTATCCCGTCTGCGGCGTACAATGCGCTGCAGGCGGGATATTTCTGCTGTATTTTACGAATCTCCGAGGAAGGATTTTTCGGTATTGAAGCTATTCCGTAAAGGCAAATATGCCGGGTCTTATCCTGCTTTTCATTCGCGACATGCAAAACACATCGTCGCGGGCAAAGATAATGTGGTCGCACAGCTTTACGTCAAAGCCCGAAAGCATATCGGAAAACTTTTCGGTGGTGCGGATGTCGCTTTGCGACGGTGCGGCAAGCCCGCGCGGGTGACAGTGCGACAACAGCACGGCGGCGGGAGAATTTGACAGTATTTCAAAAAATACCGCATTCAGGTCAAGGCTCACCTCGTCCGATGTTCCGCCCTTTACGCGCACGGTATTTATCACGCGTCCGGCGCCGTCCAGCGACACCATAAGAGCCGATTCGGACGACATGTCGGCAAAATACGGCGTCAGAAACTCCACGGCATCGGCTCTGGTACGCACGGTCGCTTTTGTTTCACAGCGGCTTTGATGATATTCACCGAATATCGCAGGAATAAGCTTTATAAGCGATGCGGTACGCTCGCCGACTCCGTCAACATGCATGAGCGCTTCAAACGGCGCATCAAAGACATTTGCAAGCGAGCCGAAACGGTTTATAAGTTCATGAGCGAGTTCGTTTGTATCACGCCGCGGTATCGAATAGAAAAGAAGCATCTCAAGAATATTATGCTCCGAAAAACCGTCAAGTCCCGTTGCGATAAAGCGTCGGCGCAGACGTTCACGGTGTTTTTCATGAATATTTGTTTTTGATCTTTTCTTATCGGAGTAATCCGTATATTTCTGCCCCCTTTACCGGTATGCATACGGCAGCGCAGAACGCGACGCGGACGTGTCAACGCCTGCCGACCTTCTTTACGGCTTTCGGCTTAATAATAAAAACATTGAAAAAATACACCGAATGATGTATCATAGGCTTAATAATAAAGCAAAGGTAAAATCGAAAATGCGAAACTATGTAATAGGTAAAAACGACGCGGGACAGCGTCTCGATAAATTCATAACAAAAACCGTTCCGTCGCTGCCGAAAGCGCTGATGTACAAATATCTGCGTCTTAAGCGAATAAAGCTCAACGGCAAAAAAGCGGACATCGCGACACGTCTCAACGAAGGCGACAGCGTGGATATGTACATAAACGACGAGTTTTTTGTTGAAAAAGAAGAAAAATATTCTTTTCTCGGCGCAGGTAAAAATCTCGATATAATATATGAAGACGAAAACATCATGCTTCTCGACAAAAAGGCCGGTCTTCTCTCACACCCCGACGAGGGGGAATATGTCGACACTCTTATCGGTCGCGTGCAGCGCTATCTCTGCGAAAAAGGCGAATATGACCCGAAAAGCGAAGCCTCGTTCACGCCCGCTCTCGCAAACAGGATAGACCGCAACACCGGCGGCATAGTTATGGCGGCAAAAAACGCGGAAGCACTGCGGATATTA
>OMRJ01000039.1 GCA_900313475.1 uncultured Eubacteriales bacterium
AAAAGCGTCGCGCGGCAAGCATACGTTCTGCTACCGCGGATGGGAGGTAAAGAGCCACGGCAATCCCTATTCGCATGCGATACTGCGCGGATATGTCAACAGGTTCGGTCAGTCGCTCCCCAACTATCACTATGAGGATCTCTTAAGCCTTGCCGAAGCGTTTGAAAAGGAGGGACTCGAAAACCCCGCCGTTATCGTTGACACCAATCACTCAAATTCGGGAAAAAAATACCTCGAACAGGTGAGAATAGCAAACGAGGTGCTCCATTCCTGCCGCTGCAGCGGCGACGTGCGCCGCATAGTAAAGGGCTTCATGGTCGAAAGCTATATCGAGGACGGCGCAAGAAGTCTCGACGAACCCGGCTACGGCAAGTCGATAACCGATCCGTGTCTCGGATGGGAGAAGACAGAAAGGTTTATCCGTGAAACGGCGGACAGAATATGATGTCCGTCCGCCGGCGCGATGCCGTGCTTGCTTTTTTTCTCTCCGTGATGTATAATAAAAGAAAAAGCCGTGGGAACGATGTCTTCACGGCTTATCTTTTACGTTTATAAGGTGATAAGATGAGTTTTTCGAAAAATTTTATAAATGACATTAAGAGTGTAAATCCGAAAAACTGTTTGTGGCAGCTTCCGGGTGCGGCGATTCTCGCATTCGGTCTTTATAACGTGCACTCGTTTGCCGATATAACCGAGGGCGGAGTGCTCGGACTCACGCTTTTACTGTATCATCACTTCGGTATTTCGCCGTCCGTGTCGAGTCTTGTGATGAACTTTATCTGTTACATTTTCGGCTTTATCGTGCTCGGCGGCGGTTTTGTCGTGTATTCTGCCGTTGCGGGACTTGCGTTTTCGGCGTTTTACGCGATTTTTGAGCAGTTTCCGCCCGTGTGGGAGGGAATTGCCGACCACACGCTGCTCGCATGCGTTGCCGGCGCGGTTTTCGTCGGCGTCGGCGTAGGAATATGCGTGCGCTTCGGCGGTGCTCCGGGCGGTGACGATGCGCTGTCAATGGGGCTTGCAAAACTGCTGAAAAAAGTTGATATCAGGTGGATATATCTTATCAGCGACCTGGCGGTTCTGGCTCTGTCACTCACATATATCCCCGTGCGGAAAATCGCTTATTCGCTCCTTACTGTCGTGATATCGGGGCAGATAATAGGTTTTTTTCAAAAGTCACCGAAAAAACAGACCGAAAATCAAAGTGCAAAGGTATAAATTCCGTAAAACTGCAAAACCGTTCCCGCAAGGATAAAAATGTGAAACACCGCATGTATGTACGGTATCTTTTTTCCGATGCCGTACAGCACCGCACCGACGGTATACACAATTCCGCCTATAATAATAAAACGGAACAGCATTTGTCCTTCAAGGGAAGCGCCCCGCACGTATTTTATGCTTATGACGACCGACCATCCGAGCACCATGTACAGAATCATCTGGAGCACCTTGAAGCGCTCCTGATCCATCAGCGTGAAAAGGATGCCCGCTGCCGTAACAACCCATGAAACGGTAAAGAGCACAATGCGAGCGTTCGGTTTACGGGAATCACTCCCAGAAGATAGTATGCCGACAGTGAGCCGGTAATCATCAGAAACACATTTGAATGGTCTGTAAGTCTTGCGATTTTCTTCAAAAATCCGGGGCGCAGGCCGTGGTATATTGCCGAGCCGGAATAAAGAAAAAACGTGCACAAGGAGTAAATGATAACAGCGGCATATTGCGTCCCCGTCGCCGATGCTCCGAGCTTGACAATGCACAGAATCAGCGCGGCAACGGCAAACAGCGCTCCGGGTGCATGTGTTGCGCAGTTAACTATATCCTCGCGGCGCGAATATTTCGGAAGAGGAACCGTATGCGGATTGAACATGTGAAACCTTCTTTCTCTGTATATTTTTGACGGCAGCGTGAGCTGTTTTTTCGCCGTTCTTTTTTCGGCGGTGAGCGACGGGTCAAAAAGCCCGTAATCTTTATTCCACAGAAAAAACGGATTGAAAAACAGCAAAAAACAGCAGCCGAACAGGGGGAAAAGACTTCTCCGCCGTACCGAAAAGACCTCACGTGCCGCTTTGAAACGGCTTCACTGCGAAAAAAACACCCGGAGAATTTCGGACGCCGACGCCGTCGGGAAAAAGCTCCGTTATTCGGATGAGAGTTTTTCGCCGATTTCGCTCGGAATTTCGCTGACGGCCGTCGCTCCGTCACGGATTTTGCTGCCCGCTTCGCTGAGCTTTTCGCTTGCCGCAGTTGCGCCGTTTTCAACGGCATCCTTTGCCTTGCTTGCGCTCTCGCTCAGCTTTTCGCTGATTTTTTCTCCCGCACTCTCAATTTCATTCTTCACGGTGGTGAGTATGTCTCCTGCCGCGGTTGTTTTTCCGCCGTCCTTTTCCTTCATGCATGCCGTGCAGAATATTACCGCTGCGGCAGCGGTAACTGCGGCGATCAAAAAAATATATTTTTTCATAATGTTTTTTCCTTT
>OMRJ01000114.1 GCA_900313475.1 uncultured Eubacteriales bacterium
CCCGATTACGGCGGGGGCTTCGACAATGCAAACCGCCCTTCAGATTTTGACGGCGCCTTAAACGAAAATATGCGTCAATTGCTTGAAAAAACAGGAATATACGATGTCCTTAAAATGGTTTTCGATCTGCTTTCGGCTGTCTTGAAGATGTTCGGAAAGGTATGCTGATAGAGTTAAGCTGCAATATTCGTTTTCAGCGCGTATTGCAGCTTTTTTCGATTCGTATATACTAAATCAAAGAATCAAGTTTTAGAATCGGCATTTTCGGTATTGTATACCGCGGTTTTATCTGTTAAAATAAAAAAGAAATGTATTCTCGCGCAAGGGGAGGGATTGAAGTTGCGTGAAAGCTCTAAGGCGGCGCTCGGCGGAATAGTCGCGGCTTTGTCTGTCTGCATTATGCTTGCAACTTATATTTCTCCGCTGCTTGTTTATACGGCTCCGCCTTTTGCGGGACTTTTACTTATTTTTATATTGAAAGAGATAGGGTATTCCTGGGCTTTCGGCACATATGCTGCCGTCAGTCTTTTATCGGTTTTTATAATTGCGGACAAGGAGTCCGCCGTGTTTTTCACATTCTTTTTCGGATACTATCCGATACTGCGCACTTTCTTATGCGAAAAAATTAGAATAAAACCTATTTCATTTTTAACGGCACTTTTTGTGTTTAACGTTTCACTTTATATTTCGGTATGGTTTTGCACCGAATTTTTCGGTGTTGATTACTCGGAGTTTACTGACGGCGGACGCGCAATGATGCTTTTGTTTGTTTTGTTAATGAATATTGTTTTTGTTGCGTATGATTATCTTTTTCTTAAACTCAGTGTTTTATATGACAAAATGCTTTCGGGAAAAGTAAAAAAGTTTTTTCGGCATTGATATAAACCGATTAGCATATATTTTATACAGTTCCTGTTTCGGAGGTCTGTATGAAATCACAGTACATAAAAGCAGTTTTATTTGTTGTATTTGTCATTACTGTTTGCATTGCAGCCGTGAAAAATTCAAGGCTTGACGGTGTACGCGTCGATTCGGAGAATTCGGCACGTCGGAAGTCGATTATTATTCTTGACGCGGGACACGGAGGGGAAGACGGCGGTGCTGTTGCCGCCGACGGAACAAACGAAAAAGACATTAACCTTGCTATTACAAAAAAAACAGCCGCATTATTTGAAATATTCGGAGTAGAATATATTCCTGTCAGAACAGAGGATATTTCCGTCGGAGATAATTCTTTGACAACATTGAGAGAACGAAAAAAATCGGACATACGAAGCCGCGAAAAGTTAGTGAAAAGTACTCCGAATGCGATTTTCTTCAGCATTCATCAGAATATGTATGATATTGCGAAATATAAAGGAACACAGGTTTTTTACGGATCGCAGAATCCGGAATCCGAATTACTCGCACAGGAAATCCAGAATTCAGTAAAAAAACGGCTTCAAGATGACAATACGCGTCAGATTAAACCGTCGGGCGACAGCATATATTTGCTTTACAAAGCAAAGGCGCCGTCGGTTATGATTGAGTGCGGTTTTTTAAGCAACCCGGAGGAGCTTGCGCTGTTGAAGGATGAAAAATACCAGAAGCAGATGTCTTATTCCGTTTTTTGCGGTCTGATAAGTTATCTGAATAATTGTATAACGTAAAGGAATCCCTTATGGCTCAAAAAAATAAAACATTTTATGTGTGCTCCGAATGCGGTTATGTGTCACCTAAATGGAACGGAAAATGCCCTGAATGCGGTGAATGGAACACGTTCAGCGAGGAAAACGAACAAAATAATTATTCTTACAGACTCGGTTCAGGCGTAAACTCCATAGGTTCATTGTCTGCATTGAAGCTTGACGAAATTGACGACGGTGAAGAAATACGCTTTGACACGGGAACATCCGAGCTTAACCGTGTTCTCGGCGGCGGACTTGTAAAAGGTTCACTCGTACTCATTTCCGGTGACCCCGGAATAGGGAAGTCAACGCTGCTGCTTCAGGCATCCTCAGGTTTGGGTAGGAACAAAACCGTTTTGTATGTATCCGGTGAAGAATCGCCTCGTCAGCTTAAACTGCGTGCTTGCCGCCTTAACATTGATGCCGGCGGACTTTTGATTCTTTGCAAAACCGATGTCGAGGCAATTTGCGGCTTTATAAGAGAAAACAAACCCGACGTTGTAATTATTGATTCCGTTCAGACGATGCAGATTCCCGAAATTCATTCATTGCCCGGAAGCATTGCACAGGTTCGCGAGTGCGCCAACCTCTTTATGCGGCTTTCAAAGGATTTGAATATTCCTGTGATTCTCGTGGGACATGTCAATAAAGACGGAAATATTGCCGGACCGAAAGTTCTCGAACACATTGTTGATTGTGTTCTGTATTTTGAGGGAGAGAAAAATCTTTCTTACCGTATTCTTCGCGCAGTTAAAAACCGTTTCGGCTCAACAAACGAAATCGGTGTTTTTGAAATGCGCGACAACGGTCTTTGTGAGGTGTTAAATCCTTCAAAAGCGTTAATTGCAGGTAAACCGAACGGTGTTTCGGGGTCGTGCATAGCATGTGTCATGGAAGGATCCCGTCCGATCCTTGCTGAGGTGCAGGGACTTGTCTGTCAGTCGGGTTTCGGTAACCCCAGAAGAACATCAAACGGGTTTGATTATAACAGAATGTCTATGATTGTTGCTAATATAAAAAAAAGAGCGGGCTTTTTCTTAAATTCCTGTGATGTTTACATAAATGTTGCCGGTGGACTTCGCATAGATGAACCGGCATCCGATCTGCCTGTGGCATTGTCGCTTATTTCAAGTCTTCGCGATAAAGTTCTTCGTGATGACTGCATCGCTTTCGGTGAAATCGGTCTTGCGGGTGAGATCCGTTCAGTCAGTTACGCCGAACTGCGTGTTCGTGAGGCAATACGTCTCGGTTTTAAGAAGTGTATTCTATCAGCTCATAATCTTAAAGAGCTTAATGAAAAACTGTTTTCTCAAATTGAGATTAAAGGCGTTAGCAACATCCGATCCGCATTTGAAGAAGCGGCAAATTAAAATCGGTCAGATTAGGATATATCTCATGACGGGAACGGTCGCTTTTTGCAATCATTTCGGATTTGAAGGACAATTTGAAAAATGATAATTAAAAAAAGGAGTTTTTAAATGTATAAATCGGCAGCATTTCGGTCAACGGTATCAATAATTATTATCTGCATGGCAGTTGTACATACTGTTAGAAAATATTCTAAGGTCAGGACTTAAATAAAATATTATCCTCCGAAAAATAAGACTGGATAAAAGACAAAGACGGAAGCAGGATCAGAAGACTACCAAAAAGACTACCAAAAAACGGACCTGTAATTATACAAAATAAATATTCGACACGCATTTTCTGCGGGGTATTTTAAACAAAGGTCTGCCCCTCTTGCGCAGCTGCGCAAGAGGGGCTTTTCTCATTTCTTCGTTCAGCGTTGCAATCATGCCAGTGAATTCCGCTCTTGAGCCTGAGCAAAAGAAAAAAAATGTCTGTTCCGCGCTTGTCTTGACCCTTGAAACGATGAGCGAAGCGCGATATAATTTTTTGCGGACGACGGTTTTTTTTTGGATCTTCTGCTCTCTCGCCGTCGCGCCTTTACGTCATCGCGCTTCGATCATCTTCTCAAGGGCGCGGAGTTGCAATAGAGGAATGTCTTAACTTTTGTTATTTTTTGTACCTTGCATTTTTGATTAACGTATATGCGCGTGCCTTCCTGGGCGCACGAAGGAAGAGGACAGGGGACTTGTTTTTGACTATTTTTTCAAGGTTTTTTTCGTCCGCGGAAAAAAGCCGTAGAAAAAAAGGAAGAAACGAGCCACGTGTTCTATTCCTGCGCCCGTAGGCTTGAAAAATGGTAAAAGCGCGGGTGAAGCCCTTGGGGGTACTACGACACCCCCAAGGGGTGATGTGTGACGTGTGACAAAGCCTCTTGAAACGGTCAAACTTTTGTTACTATTGTCAACAACCTATGCAATTGTAGACAACTGTATATATATGGGAATTACGGTAAAAATCACTGTTTCGGCAGTGGTTTTTTTTCGTTTGTAAAGCCTAAAATATAGTCGGCGCTTACATTGTAGAAAATACATAGTTTCATTAAATGTTCAATTGGCAGCGGTCTTTTTCCTTTTTCGTATTTACTGTAATAGCTTTGGTCTGTATCAAGTATATTTGCAACTTCTGTTTGTTTTTTATCGTTATCGATTCTTAGTTCTTTGATTCTTTCATTGTATTTTTTCATAAAATCAATCCTTTATTTTTGTTTATATTGCTATTTTATCATAGGTTATAAATTACCTATTGACTTTAGGGAATATATTACCTATAATGTATTGTGTTAGGTCACAAGTGACCTAAAGTATTCCCGGCGTAGCTTAACGGAAAAGTTCTGACGCGCGATAAAAACTGTGCAGGGTTTACGGGTTCGAATTCCGTCGCCGGGTAAAAATAAAAAGAGGTTTTAAATCATGAATGTTGACAAAATTTTACCGTGCGTTTGTTGCGACCACGAACCGAACAGCGGAGACAGCGTATATTACGGAATGCCGCAGTTAAAGGTCTGTGGCGGAAAGCCGTACACTTTCTTTTCGGTATATTGTCCTGTATGCGGCAGAGGCGGAGTTTCTGAGTTTAAGTCTGCGTATCTTGCTTTGAAGTCTTGGAACGATTTGCAAGTACGTATCTTAAGATACAAAAATTTATGTAAAGGAGTTGAACAAAATGAGAATGAATCTAATCGGACTTGAAGGTGTCGATTATACGAAGTCTGACGGTCAGCGCGTTGTCGGAATCAAGGCGCATGTAACGCACGGCTTTGCAAAGTCGAAACAGAATGTCAAGGGACTTGCAACGGACAATATATGGATTTCTTCTTCTTCGGAGCTTTTCGAAAAAGCAAAGTCTTTTCCCTGTCCCGCTGAAATCAATGTTGAATATGAGATTGACGGACGATTTTCCCGTCTTTCTGATATTAACATAATAAAATCGTAAAGGTGGTGAAACGCATGAAAAACTTTTTCCATTCTCGCGCCGGCAAGATTCTTTCCGTGCTGATGTCGGTACTTGCTCTCGGCAGCTGCTTCATGTTGACTGCATTCGCTGCGGACGGTGATGCAACGGTTGTACAAATGACACCCGACCAAAGTATTAACGCTGCAAAAGGCTTGTTCGCCGAGGTAACAGGAACTCTCAACTTTGCAAACATCGCGAAAGTTCTTTCAATCGGCATCGGTGCTGCAATCGGTATATGGCTTGCATGGTGGGGTATCAGAAAACTTATCAAGGTCATAACCAAAGCACTTAACGGTAGACTTAGCCTTAACTAAACGGTCAAATTGTGGGAGTTACTTTCGTAGCTCCCTTTTTTCAAAGGAGTTGATTTGATGTATAAAAAAGCATTGCATGAAGATTTTCACTTCAATACTTTCTTCAAATGGCTGAAATTCAAACGTGAGTTCAAAAAGAATCATCCTTTTTTCTTTGAGCCTTGCGGAACTTGTATGTTTGTCGGCAGTCAGGGAAGCGGTAAAACGCTCTCCGGTGTAAACTACGTGTATAACATAATGGATGACTTTCCGCACTGTATTCTTGTTACCAACGTTAAAATGCGTGATTATCCTTTTACCGCTCATCTCATTCAAGATAAATTGACGGGTGCTTTTACGCTGCGTGACGACAGCACACACCGCCGTATCGACACAGATTACGTTTTTGAAGATGATGTCCCACGTGTAGTAGTTGAATACACGGGTCTTGACTGTTTGAAATACATAAACAACGGTGAATACGGTGTTTTGTACTTCATTGACGAACTTCATCTTGAACTGAACAGCCTTGAAAGCAAAAATATTGATATTGACGTCATTACAGAGATTTCACAGCAGCGAAAGCAGCGCAAGCACATTGTCGGCACTTCACAGATTTTCATGCGACTTGCAAAGCCTGTCCGCGAACAGATTAAGGACTTGATACTTTGTAAGAATTACTTCGGCTGCCTGCAATTCAATAAGCTTGTTGACGGTGAAACGGTCGAGGAAGTAAACGGTAAACTCAAAGCCGTTTGCAAGCGCAGAAGTTTTTATCTTCATGACCCTGATTATTACGAGCGTTACGACACTTTCGCAAAAATGAAACGTCTGAATAATGAATGGCAAGGACATTCGCGCGAGCCTGTCAACTTTTTTGAAACTCAATATCTGAAAGGAGAAAATTAAAATGTCACAGGAAATGTCAGATTTTATTGTAGAGATTTTCCGCTGGGGATACGGTATAGCTACACTTTTCATACTCTGTGAGATACCACTGCGTATATATGTTCGTGTGTGCGGTGGCAGAAGTGAGGTGTTCCGCTGATGTTTTCAACTGCACAGCTTGACATGATGAATGCCGTGTTGAATTCTCACGCTTCGGAGATAATGCGCGGTGAACTCTATTATATAGCCTATACTACAAATACAACCGATAATGACCCAGACTTACAAATAGCTCTTTCAAATAAACCGATAACAACAAACGACGGATATACTTTTTATTTTGAATCCGATAATTATGAGTTAGTAAGCTGTTACACTTCGAATTATTATTCAGGTAATTATTACTCGGGCAAACGTGTCTTTTCCTCAACGGTTGACACGAATATACTTTCGATAAACATTCGTGAATTCATTTCGACCAATGCTTCGGCGGAAACGTTCGTTTGCTTAGATTATTCCGATAGGGGAGTAGTTCAGAATGAAAAAATCATTAAAACAAACACTGCTTTGTGTTTTATCTTCGGTGTTGTGCTTTTCACTCTTGTTTTGTCCCGATTTTTCGATAACATCTTCCGCAGCCGATAAATATTCGATACCGATCCCCGCGGG
>OMRJ01000115.1 GCA_900313475.1 uncultured Eubacteriales bacterium
GACGGATTCTATCACACGGGCGACACGGCGTGGCGCGACGTGGACGGTTATTACTGGTATGTCGGACGTGCAGACGACGTTATTAAATCATCAGGCTACAGAATCGGACCGTTTGAGATCGAAAGCGTTATCATGGAGCTTCCCTATGTTCTCGAATGCGGCGTTTCGGCTGCAACGGACGAGGTTCGCGGTCAGATAGTTAAGGCAAGCATAGTCCTTACAAAAGGTATCGAGCCGACCGAAGATCTCAAAAAAGAAATTCAAAACTACGTTAAAACACACACTGCGCCGTATAAATATCCGCGGCTTATTGTTTTCCGCGATTCGCTGCCCAAAACCGCAACGGGAAAAATACAGCGCAACAAGCTGTAAGAAAAGAGATGTGAAATGAAATGAAAATCTGCTGTGCTCAAATGAATATGCGTCTCGGAGATACGGATTATAATTTTAATCATGCCAAAGAGCTTTTTGAAAAAGCAGTAAAAGCCGAACCGGACACAATCGTTTTTCCCGAAACATGGAATACCGGCTTTTTTCCTCGCGATAATTTATACGGTCTTTGTGACGTCGACGGCAAAAGAACAAAAGAGCTGTTCGGTGCGCTTGCAAAGCTTCACGGTGTAAACACTGTCGCAGGCTCCGTATCAAACATAAAAAAAGGAAAAATATATAACACATCCTATATATTTAACAGACACGGTGAGTGTGTTGCCGAATATGACAAAACACATCTTTTTACACCGATGAACGAGAATGATTTTTACGAAAAAGGCTCGTGTCTTACGTCATTTGAGCTTGACGGTAAAATGTGCGGCATCATAATTTGCTACGATCTCCGTTTTCCCGAACTGACAAGAACACTGACGGTCAAAAACCGACTTGACTGCCTGTTTGTTGTTTCGCAGTGGCCTGACAAGCGCATTTCACAGCTTGATACGCTTCTTAAGGCTCGTGCGACAGAAAATCAAATGTATGTTATTTGCTGCAATTCCTGCGGCAAAGCGTATAACACTGTGTTCGGCGGTCATTCTGCAGTATACTCCCCTCTCGGTGAGGCAATCGCATTCGCGGGAGAAAATGAAGAAATTATATCAGCCGAATGCGACGAAGGGATTTCGGCTCGGATCGCAAATGAAATAAACGTTTTTCGCGACAGGCGCGAAGAACTTTACGACGTAAAATCAAATTGAAAGAAGGAGCAAAAGATGGATTACAATTTTCCCGTAACAAGAACACAGCATCCGAAAAAACGTCCGGAGGATGAGACAAAGCTCGGCTTCGCCAAATACTTTACGGATCACATGTTCGTGATGGACTATGACGAAGGACTCGGCTGGCACGACGGCAGAGTCGTCCCTCATGAGCCTATCCTTATTGAACCTGCTTCCTGCGTGCTCCATTACGCACAAATGATGTTCGAGGGCATGAAGGCATACCGCACACCGTCGGGCGAGATTCAGCTTTTCCGCCCCGACATGAATGCAAAGAGAATGGCTCGCACAAATGAAAGAATGTGTATTCCGGAGCTGCCCGAGGAGCTTCTCCTTGCAGGGGTAAAGGCAGTTATAAAAGAGGATATCGACTGGGTTCCGTCTGCTCCCGGCACAGCACTCTACATCAGACCGTTTATTTTCGGCGATGAAGTATCATTTTCCGTTCTTCCCGCAAAGCATTACAGATTTCTGATAATTTTGAGTCCTACAGGGTCATATTACGCGGCAAACGACGGCGGACTTTCAACAACGCGCATCTACGTTCAGGATGAATACATCCGCGCCGCACGCGGCGGTACCGGCTACGCAAAGGTTGGCGGAAACTACGGCGGCGGCATGAGAGCGTCAAAAGATGCAATGAAATATGACTGCAAAGATGTTTTGTGGCTTGACGCGGCCGAACATAAATATGTCGAGGAAATCGGCACTTCGAACGCATTCTTCAAAATAAACGGCGAGGTTATCACAGCGCCGCTGACCTCGGGCACAATTCTTCCCGGTATCACGCGCGACAGCGTTATTGCGCTTCTCAAAAAGTGGGGCACGCCGATAACCGAGCGCAAACTTTCGATCGATGAGATAATATCGGCAAGTGAAAACGGTACGCTCGAGGAAATCTTCGCAAGCGGAACGGCGGCAGTCATTTCTCCGATAGGCACTCTGAATTATAAGGGGAAAGACATAAAAGTCGCCGACGGCAAGGTGGGCGCGACGGCGCAGAAGCTATATGACACGCTCTACGGCATTCAGACGGGTTCGGTCGAGGATTTCATGGGCTGGACTTATCCGCTCGGACTGAAGGCGTAAAGGCAATAAATTATGAAAAGAGTTACACTTTTCAGCGGACACTACGGAAGCGGGAAAACAAATATAGCCGTAAACTACGCGATGAAGCTTAATGCGCTCGGTCTTCCGACCGCGATAGCCGACCTTGACACCGTAAACCCGTATTTCAGAACAAAGGACAGCGAAACCGTGCTTTCAAAAGCGGGTATACGCGTGATATCGCTCCCGTTTGCAAATACAAACATAGATCTGCCGTCGCTTTCAAGCGAGGTTTATTCGCTTGTGCAGCAGCACAGAGAATATGCAGTACTTGATATAGGCGGCGATGACGACGGAGCTTATGCTCTCGGCAGATTCACACCGTTTATTCTCGAAGAAAACAATTATGATCATTTTTTTGTCGTCAATTTTTTCCGTCCTATGACACCCGACGCGGAAAGCGCCGCGGAATACATTGCGGACATTGAAAAAGCTTGCGGCATAAAGTTTACAGGCATTGTAAATAACTCAAACCTCGGCGAAGAAACGACGGCGGCACTAATCAAAAGCACTTTTCGCGAAGCGGACCGTCTTTCCGAATTATCGGACTTGCCCGTCGCAATGACGGCGGCTCGGGAGGACATTGCCGAGGAGTTAAACCGAGCGGACATTTTTTCGCTGAAGCTACAGAAAAAGTATTGGTAAAGGAGCTGTGAAAATGGCAAAACTAACCTTTAAAACGGATATCTGCAAAGGGTGCGGACTGTGCGTAAATGCGTGTCCCAAGCACCTTTTGACGATAGCTAAAGACAAAATCAACAAAAAAGGACATTCACCGGCTGAAATAACGGACGAGACACAGTGCATCGGCTGCGCATTCTGTGCAACAATGTGTCCCGATTGCGTTATAACGGTAGAAAAGTGAGGTGCAGGCAATGAGTGAAAAGGTTCTTATGAAAGGAAACGAGGCGATAGCCGAAGCGGCTGTAAGAGCAGGCTGCATGCATTATTTCGGATACCCGATAACGCCTCAAACGGAGCTTGCCGCTTATATGGCAAAGCGAATGCCGAAAATAGGCGGCACATTTTTGCAGGCAGAAAGCGAAATTGCCGCAATAAACATGGTGTACGGTGTTTCCGCATCCGGAAAACGCGTCATGACTTCATCCTCATCTCCCGGAGTGTCGCTTAAGCAGGAGGGCATTTCGTATATAGCAGGCGCCGATCTGCCGGCACTCATAGTTAACGTTCAGCGAGGAGGTCCGGGGCTCGGAGGAATCCAGCCGTCGCAATCGGACTATTTTCAGGCGACAAAGGGCGGCGGTCACGGAGACTACCACCTTATTGTTCTCACCCCCGCTTCTGTTCAGGAAATGGCAGATCTCACGTCATTGGCATTCGATTTATCCGATAAATACAGAGTGCCCGCAATGCTTCTTGCCGACGGCACAATGGGACAAATGATGGAGCCTGTTATTCTGCCCGAACCGCACGAATCGCACATCGACAAGCCGTGGGCTGTAACCGGCACACAAATGAAGCGCAGGCACAATATCGTAAACTCACTTTATCTTGACCCTGCCGAACTCGAAAAAACCAATATTGAGCGTTTTGAAAGATACAAGCTCATCGAAGAAAACGAAGCACGGTACGAAAGCTTCATGACAGAAGACGCAGAGATTGTCGTTGTCGCATTCGGTATAGCTGCGCGTGTATCAAAAAACGCAGTCGCAGCGGCGCGAAAAGAGGGTATAAAGGCAGGACTTATACGTCCGATCACCGTTTGGCCGTTCCCGAAAAAACCGATCTCAGAGCTTGCCGAAAAAGTCAAGGGCTTTATTTCGGTCGAGCTTTCAATGGGACAAATGATAGAAGATATTAAGCTTGCCGAAAATTGCATCCGCCCCGTTGAGCTTTGCTTCAGAGCGGGCGGCATGATACCGTCCCCCGAACAGGTACTCGACTCTATCAGAAAAATGCAGGGAGGGAAAAAATAATGACAGTATTTGAAAAGCCGAAAAGTCTCACGGATGCCGAACTGCACTATTGCCCCGGCTGCACACACGGAATAATTCACCGCCTTGTCGCCGAAGCTATCGACGAACTCGGGATTGAGGGCAGAACGGTCGGTGTCGCACCGGTCGGCTGTGCCGTTATGGCGTATAACTACTTTACATGCGACATGGTAGAAGCCGCACACGGCAGAGCGCCGGCGGTCGCAACCGGACTTAAACGCTCCATGCCCGATAACATAATTTTCACTTACCAGGGCGACGGAGATCTCGCGTCGATCGGTATGGCTGAAACGGTACATGCCGCAACGAGAAACGAGAATATAACCGTAATTTTTGTAAACAACGCCATATACGGCATGACGGGCGGACAGATGGCGCCTACCTCTCTCCCCGGTCAGGTGACGCAGACCTCACCTTACGGCAGAGACGTAAAAACAGCAGGCTTTCCTATCAGAGTATGTGAAATGCTCTCTGCTCTTGACGGTCCCGAATATATCGCACGCGTGGCTGTAAACAACGTAAAGAACGTTAAAGCCGCAAAAAAGGCGATAGAAAAAGCTTTTAAAAATCAGGTCGAAAACAAAGGCTTTTCTCTCATAGAAGTCGTTTCTTCCTGTCCTACGAACTGGGGAATGACACCGCAAAAGGCTCTTGACTGGGTCGAAAGCAATATGATCCCCTACTATCCTCTCGGAGTATATAAAGACAGAAGTGCAAAGGAGGGCGAATAAGATGACAACGAACATTCTTCTTGCCGGCTTCGGCGGTCAGGGCATTTTGTTTGCGGGTAAATTTCTCGCCTACAAAGGACTTACCGAGGGCAGAGAACTGAGCTGGCTCCCGTCATACGGACCGGAAATGCGAGGCGGAACGGCAAACTGCAGCGTTATTCTCTCCGATGAACCGATAGGCTCTCCCATTGTTTCGGCTCCCGATGTTCTCGTTGCGATGAACCTGCCCTCACTCGACAAATATGAGAGTACGGTTGTTTCGGGCGGTTCGATATTTGTGGATTCCACGCTTATTGAACGCAAAGTAAAAAGAGACGATGTAAAGGTGTTTTACGTTCCGTCCACTTCACTTGCGCAGCAGATAGGCGCACCGACACTGGCAAACATGATAATGGTCGGCAAGGTAATTAAAGAAACGGGAGCCGTTTCCTACGATAACCTCGAAGCAGCATTGAAAAAGGTTGTATCTGCAAGGCATCAGGATCTTTTCGACATAAATCTCAAAGCAATAAACACCGGCTACGAACTGTAAAAGGAGATAACACAGAATGTTTGACATAAAAAAAACAAAAGATGAATGTGTTGAATGGATACGTGATTTTTTTGAAGAAAACGGCAAAGGCTGCAATGCGGTCGTTGCTGTTTCAGGCGGCAAGGACTCCTCCGTTACGGCTGCACTCTGTGTTGAAGCACTCGGGAAAGACAGAGTTATCGGGGTGCTTCTTCCGAACGGCGAACAGTTTGATATCGGCTGCTCGCAGCAGCTTGTCGCGCATCTCGGCATCAAAAACTATACCGTAAATATTGCCGACGCATATAACGGTATGGTGAATCAGCTTGAAAAGTGTTTTCCTCTCGAAAAACAGACGGTTACAAATCTTCCCGCACGTCTCAGAATGGCTGCGGTATACGCAGTAAGCCAAAGTCACAACGGACGCGTCGCCAACACATGCAACCTTTCGGAGGACTGGGTAGGCTACGCAACACGCTACGGTGACGGCGCGGGTGATTTCAGTCCGCTCTCCCACCTGACGGTTCAGGAGGTTAAGGCGATAGGTCATTATCTCGGTCTGCCCGAAAATCTTGTCGAAAAAACACCTATCGACGGTCTTTGCGGTAAAACCGACGAAGACAACCTCGGCTTTACTTATGCCGTGCTCGACAGATATATCAGAACAGGCGAGATTGATGACGAAGAAACAAAGAAAAAAATTGACCGCATGCATGCAGCCAATGTGTTTAAGCTCCTGCCGATGCCTTATTTCGATCCGAAAATTAAACACATATAAAGACGTTTCTTAATTTTAACCAAACCGAGAGACAACCGTATGCTTCAAAAAAAACGGCATACGGTTGTTTTTGACTAAATAAGCATGTTTGTGCTTTTAAAAAATTTTTATGTGCTATTATTTTGTTTATTACAATTGTATACTGAATGTGTTTTTTTGTCGGGACTTAATCATAAAAAAGAGGAATAATAATGTACGAACAGTTTAATTTGAAAGAGTGTGCAGCACTTGTGCACCATTATATCACAAACATGGTAGACAAATCGGAGGACAACCTCCCCTATTGGCTTTTGTTACCGAACAAAAAGCCTGCAGAAGCGGCTCACTGCCGTGTTGACGATGCCGAGCTTGTCGGCTCATGGTATGAGGGGCTTGTATGCGCAATGAACGTGCTCAAAACTACAGACGGCAATGACGTAAAGCAATCGCTGCGCCGCCATCTGATGAAATCGTGGGGCGAACACGGTTTACGCTTTTGTGAAAAATATCCGTGGACGCACACCGTACACTCGTCATTTCACGAAATGGGCTATATCCTTCCGGCTCTTAACTGCATTACCGAGGAATATCCCGATGACGCAGAGGCGGAAATGCGCACTTCGGAGCTTATACGCGGAATGCGCTCCCTTGTAATTGAGCGAAAGGTGTGCACCTTCTGGTCCGGCGACTCAAATGAAGACGAGCCGATATACGAATTTCCGAATGACGTATATCTCAAAGACGGCGGCTTCGACCTCACACGGCACACCGGCAGAGGCGAACCGGCGATTAGAAACGCACTCATGCTGCCTGCGCTTGTAAAAAGATATGAACTGAAAAACGATGAAGTCGCTCTCGACCTTGCAACGGGACTTGCCAACTACGTGCTCGGAGTTTCGAGATACTTCAATTATAAAATGGAGTTTTTCGGTCATGTGCATTCAACGGCTTGGTTTGCATACGGCATTATTTATCTCGGCAGACTTACAAACAACAACGTCTACATAAAAAAAGGAAAAGCTATATACGATTATATACGCTCGATATCTTCGGACTTCGGTTGGGTACCCGAATATGCACAGTGGCATCCGATGGAGGAGGAACACTGCGAAACCTGCTGCATCCGCGACATGATAATATGCGCCCATGAGCTTACTGTGTGCGGATTCACCGAATACTGGAATGATATAAACCTGTTTATAAGAAATCAATTTGTCGAAAATCAAGTGAAATACACGGGCTATGTTGTGTGTGACAACACAAGACCCGATTCAAACGGAATAACATACCGGAACATAGACAAACGGATGATAGGCGGATTTACGGGAGGCAGCGAGCCTAATTCCATTTCGCTCGAACGATTCCGCTCAATCGCC